>JAZGGS010000356.1:0-8015 GCA_036480595.1 Ignavibacteriaceae bacterium | reverse complement strand
CCAGCAATTAGTATGAGTAAAAGCAAACCTAAAAGTCCGAGTGTACTTCTGATCTTTTTATTCATTTTTCTTCGGATAACTTGATAGATTAAAATTTAAATTAAACTTAAAAGCGTTTCTTTCTCTCAACGTTTCATAAAACATACTCTTTAGAGTTGCCGATTCAATTGAGTACGCAAAATCGGTAAGCACGTTACGCTGCAAAGAGTATCCTTCGGCAAGAACTAAATCTCCTTCTCCCCTTGTAATCCTGGAGAGCCATAAACTCTTTTTCTGACCGCAAAAATTGGATATGCCTCTTACTACTTCCTTCCAAACACCGGTTCCTGCGGTTGCAGAATCGAGTATTGCCTGTGTCTGATCGAAGCTGCTAATTTTACCTTCAATTTCTGCAATCTTACCCAAAACCTCCTGGTTTTGTCTCATCAGTATGGTTTTTTGTATAACCTCATCTTCAAGCTCTTTTATCTTTTTATTGTTATCTAATACTTGCTGAGTAATTAGAAATGCAATCAGGAAGAGAAGTGGAAACATAAGGTAACCATGCCAGGCAAACTGGAAGACTTTCTGGTCTTCTTTAACATACTTTGGTAAAACATTAATACCGTGGTGCTCCTGCTGCTGCTCATCGTAATAATCTGTGGCAACAGAAACCGGTATTGTAAACGCAGAAAATTTTTCCCTGGTTTCCTCGTCCAGTTCCGAAAGATCTAAATCATCAAATACAAGCCGGCTTACGTTTGCTTCCGGAAATGTTCCGTAAAAAGAGAGGATCAAATTTTCCGAGTCGTCTTCGCCACACACTATAATATTATCGAGTGAAGATATTCCGCCATTCTCCATCTCGAGCAATATTTTAGAGAAGTACACATCATAAGTATGAAGGTTTTGTGTACCTATATCCAGTGCTGTACCGATATGCTTAAGTCTTCGACCCTGTAAAAAGATAAGTTTACTATACTCCTTACCTATATAAACAATAAGGGAGTTGTCGTCCGGAAAAAACTTTTTGCGCTTGGCAACATAGTAAGCCAAAGAAAGATCGGAACTTTTTATAGTTGGGATCTTATAATGCCGTTTATGATGCTGTTGTGCAATTGAATTTACAAGATTTATGCACGCAACCTCGCCTACAATAAAAACAGAAAGCAAAGACTTATCTGCCAGTTCAATATAGTCCAGGCTTTCTTTGCCAACGTTAAGGTTTTTCGAATCTAGAATTTCATTAACAATTTCCTGCTTCAGCTTGGCAGCTTTGGAAGGACGCTGTCCTTCAAACAGGTGGTAATAAATAGCTGGTTCAGTTAGTGCGGGCACAAAACTATAGTTGGATAAATTGAGGTTTTTAAGCGCCTCATTTATTTCAGAGAGACTTGACGAATCAAGATCTCCCTCTATCGAGGTAGTTTCGTCTATTCCGTCAATATCAAGGGAATCTCCCTCAACACTAAAGCCGGTAGCGTCTGCCTCTAAATCGGTTGTTGAAGGCAGAATACTTACTGATGCCGTTCTAAGCACTTTAATCTTAGAGCTATCTTTTTCCTTTGTAACAACGGCTAGTTTAGTATCGTTACCTTCACAGTATAAACAAACAAGAGGTTTCATTTTGCTGTTAATAGTTGTTGAATTCTTGTCTTATTATTAGCGTATGTTATTGCAGTTTCAAGAGAAATTCTTTTCTGCAAGTAGAGCCTTTTTAAATCCTGTTCCATTGTAAGCATTCCTTGTTGACCACCCTGGTTTATCATCATGTAAATTTCGCCAACATTATTATTTTTAATTGCTGCCTTAACACTTGGTGTTACAATTAATACTTCTTTTGCCAAAATTCTTTTCCCATCTAAGGTTGGAACCAGTTTTTGCGATATAACCGAAATCAGTACGTCTGCAAGCCGGTTGCGAACTCTTTCCTGCTCGGTTGGGTTAACCTCGGCAATAATTCTATCTATAGATTCCGTTGCCGACGAGGTATGCAATGTTGAAAAAACTTTGTGCCCTGTGTCAGTAACTTCCAGGGCTGCCATAATCGTATCGGGATCTCTCATTTCGCCAATAATTATTATATCAGGATCCTGGCGCAGCGATTGTATAACACCCTCTTTAAATGATAGCACATCTCTTCCCACCTCCCTATGTTTAATAAGGGAAACGTTAGAGGTGTGTACATACTCTATTGGTGCAGCTACTATCACAATATGTGCGGGATCGAACTTGTTATGATGATCGACTATAGAATCGAGAGTAGTAGATTTACCCGAACCGGTGATTCCGGTTATTAGAGATAAACCAAATTTTATATAATTATGGCTTAAATGCTTTATTGCGTTTGTATGAAAATCTAATGAAGTGAGAGGACGAATGGTTGTATTTATCGCCCTCATATTTAAGGCTAGCGTATCAAGATCGAAATAAGAATCTGCTCTGAACCTTACATTTATCTTCCTTCGTTCATAAAAGTATGTATAACTAAAATCCAGGTTCTTAGTTGTTCCCAGGTACTTTTTCTGGTTTTCATTTAAAAGGTTGCATATTATCAAAGCGGCTTCATCATCTGAAAATTGAGGTAGGTCTTTTACTCTTTCTTTCTTACCATAAATCCTCATCCAGATATACCCTTCATTACCATGCCCGCCAATTTCAATATCAGATGCATCTCTCTCTATCATCGAAGTTAATATCTTATTAACAAACTTTCTTAGTATCACTTTGTCTTCGTCTTTAATCTTGTGGCTGCACTCAATAACAAACAGGGTACGGTCTATGCCCATCATGGACTCTGTTATCGTAGAGCAAAACTCCTGTAATATTCTTTTTTCTTCAGTAACTATCACAACGGCTTTTTCAAGTTATTGTTCTTTAATATTTGATTTAAATGATATTTATAATATATACGCATTAAACATAAGCGAAAAAATCGTTAAATGCATAACTTTAATAATATATTTTAATCCCTTATAATATAAGAAATTATCTTCGTCTGTAAAAAATTTTTACTGTAATTATTTTTCTCAACCAGCACCACCCTGGTCTAAACATTTTAATAGACATGACTAATTAATAGACATGACTACTCTTCGGTTGTAGCCGATAAAACTTCTTCAATAGTTGTAAGACCCGTCTTCACCTTTTCCAGACCTGATTCTCTAAGGTTAATTGAACCATCTTTCTTTGCCTGGACCCTAAGTTTTTCTTCATCAACATCAACACCAGATTTTACAATAAGCTGCCTTATCTTTTTCGTAAAATAGAGCGCTTCGTGTATTGCCATTCTTCCTTTATAACCTGCGCCACCGCACTCATCACAACCAGCCGCCTGATACAATGTGTGTTCTCTCCATTCTGCAATTTTTAATCCGGCTGCATCCATTAGTACTTCGTCAAAGTTCACCTGTTTTTTCTTACAATTAGGGCATAATGTTCTAATCAACCTCTGTGCCACTATAAGATTAATTGCATAAGCAATTAAAAAAGGTTCAATTCCCATTTTGAATAACCTTGCAACGGCACTTGGAGCGTCATTTGTATGTAAGGTTGAAAAAGTTAAGTGACCTGTATTAGCAAGTTTTATTGCAGTTTCAGCCGTTTCTTTATCACGCATCTCACCCACCAGAACAATATCAGGGTCATGCCGCAGTATTGATCTAATGGCTTGTTCAAAATTCATTCTGTATCCAATTTTTAACTGCCTTGCTCCTTCTATAACGTATTCCACAGGATCTTCCACCGTTAACACATTTACTTCAGGATTTATTACCTGGTAAAGTGCGGCTACAAGGGTTGTACTTTTACCACTACCTGTAGGACCGGTTAATATTACCATTCCCTGCGGTTGATTTATCGCTTTTACAAAATTTTCTCTAGCTATTCCTTTAAGTCCCAGTTTATCAAGATCTTTAATAACTTTTCTATCATCAAGAATTCTAACTACAATGCTTTCAAATTTATTTTTTAGCTCAGTACCAACCATAGGAAGCACCGAAACCCTGAACCTGATAACATGATTATCAATTTCTCTTTGAACAAATCCATCCTGCGCTCTTTCTCTTTCGAAGCGGTCCATCCCCTTACCACGATCTTTTACCACCGAAATAACTGCTTCCGGTGAGGTGCTTTCCTGGGAGTGCCAAAGTCTCAAGCTTCCATCAATCCTAAAATAGATATCGGTTTTGTCTGCCGAACGGGGAATAAAGTGAATATCACTAGCCCCTTTTCTTACACCTTCTAACAGCGCACCTTCCACAAGATTTATAAGCGCGCTTCTGTTTATCTCCGCATCCAGCTCTTCTTCATCTACATTGCCGTCATCCTTCTCTAGCTCCATTATATCTTCATTTTCATCCTGCAAAGCTTTTAGATATAAATTTTCCGGGGGTAAGATTTTTTCGATAAGGTGTTCGTAATCTTTTATTTTAATAAAAATTACTTCATACTTTTTTGCATTTAATCCAAAAGCTAGGCGGGGTATATTCCTGTCGGTAGGATCAACGGCAGCAATTATTAATTTATCTTTAATTCTTTCATCATACATAAACGGAATAATTTTATGCCGCAGCATTAGGTCTTTTAATGATTCATCTGCATTCTCGATAATGCTCTTAATATTATCCAGCCGTTCTTCAGGAATTTCCTCGGTAGATGTATCTAACTCTCTAAATGCATAAAGGATTGCTACTTCCCTGAATATGGTATCATGATCAAAGCCAAAATCCTGAACAAGAACCTGGGCAAGGTTACGCTTAACTTTTCTTTTGTCATCGGTTTTAGCACTAATCGCTTTTTCAAGCATTTCAACATCAACTATCCCCTTCTTAAAAAGGAGATAACCAATCTTGTCAGTCATTTCAAGGTTAGTATCAATCATCGGGCGCTGCCATATAATTAATTTACACCGGGCATTTTAGGTCTAACTGTTGCAGTTTCTGCCGAAACAAGAGTTAATGCAATCATAATAACCATGATAATCATTGCTATAACAACCTGAATTATTTCAATAAGGTTTTTAAGCCGATAGACGGTTTCACTTTCATAATAATTTGCAAGCTGCAATGCTGTGTTTTTTATAGTACCAGATTCCTCGCCGGAATGAAGTCTGGAAAGAGCAGTTTCGGTAAACACACCCGAAGCTTCAAATGCATCGGTAAGTCCCATACCTTTTTTTAACATAAGGGGTATAGCGACTGCTTTAATTCTTTCTTCAAAATACCTGTTGCCAGTTGCTTCTGCAGCAATCCTAATCGGTTCAATACTCTCGGCAGAACCATGGTAAAGTGTATAGAACACTCTGCAAAACACTTCTATTAATGTCTTGTGAATCAGCGAACCGATAACCGGCATTTTTAGTATATACTTATCTGCCAGGAGCCGACCTTTTTCAGTTCGTACAAATTGCCACAATGCAAGCGGGGGAAGAAAAGTTACTATGGCAATTAGTAATGGATTAGCGATAAGGAAATCACTAACCTGTAATGTAAAAGCTGTCATTGGTGGAAGCTCAATTCCAAACCGAACAAAAAGTTTTGCTGTTTCCGGAAAGATATAGCCCACGTAGAACAACACTGCAAGGAACAAAACAAACAAAGTTACTGCTGGAGTTATAAGTGCGCTTCTTAAACTTTTTCTAAACTCTTGTCTTCTTTCCAGGAACTTTGCAGTTGCCTTGTAAATCTCTGCCATATTACCACTCTTTGAAGCCAAACCAAGCATGTAAGCAGTAAACTTACCTAATACTGTTTGGTACTTTAAAAATGTTGCCTCACTATCTGCACCCTTTTTCAGATCGTTATTAATTTCTTTAAGTGTATTTCTAAGTGTGGCATTTTGAGTGTCATTAATAAGAAGCAATAAAATTTCAGAATATGCAAGCTTTTGCTCTAACAGCTCTGCACTAATTTTTACAAATGTTACAATCTCGGTATTAGGGGGTTTTCTCTGAAAATCCAAAAGTTTTCTGTTTATAGAAAGGACTTTAAAGCCAAGCCGGGCTAAAGCATCTTCAACTTCCTTTTTGCTAAAAGCTTTTTGCTCACCTCTTATCGGTTTATCTTTACCCTTTCTAACCCTATAGAGATAAGTAGATTTTTTTTGGATATCACTTACTTTAAGCTTGTTCTTTTCTGCCAGGCGTTGGATTTTCTTTTTACCTTCTCCTGCAGAAACAGCCGACAATGTGCCGGTTATAGTTTGCCCGTTAAGCTTTTGCGCTGTAAATTTGAACTCAACCATTTTATATCTCTTTAATTATTAAACTTCGTTACTCTATATCAAAAATGGTTCCGAAATTATTATGGTTATCTTTTGTTTAGCTAAAATTATTTTAAAAGAAGCGGTAAAATTTTTCTTTTTAACAAAAAAAGGGCTGTAAAAATTACTTTTACAGCCCAAAATAGGATCGTACTTACGGAAGTTTAGTGATTAATTTATAGTCGTATTAATTGATGATCCAGTCACTGTTGTTACAACTGTCCAGCCATAGCCGGTACTAGCAAAAGGTGTCCCGGTAACTGTTGCATTTGTAGCGCTAAGCCCGGTTGCTATGTATGTACCGTTAGCTGTAGAATCTAAACCTGTAGGAATGCTCCAATTTACGAAGCTATTTCCGCCACCGCCCATCGAGGTTGGCTTCTTGTAGTACTGTTGTGCCATAGCACCAAGATTTGTACAATCTGATACTATACCGTCTTTGTTTGATTCTTCAGCGTTGGCATTAAACAAGTTGATACCAACTACAACTGCGATACCTACAATTATTACACCTAGAACGATTAAGAGAAGTTGTTGCTGACCCATTTTATTACTCCTTTGTTTGTGGGAATTTGTTAATTATTGTTTTTGTATACTAATGAATTAGTGTATTTAGTTAATTATAATCGAATGATATTCATTTGCTGTTACTATTGTTTGAACTTTGATAGAATCATTTCCCGTAACTACCTCAGTTCCCGTGCCAGTAATTATAACCTGGCTATTGTTTACTTCTGCAATGTATGAGCCGTTCACAGTTGTTACCATAGAATTGGGAACCTTCCAGCCACTGAATGTTTTTCCTCCACCTCCCATTTCATTTGGTTTCTTATAGTAGCTTATTGCTAAAGTAGCTAGGTTAGAGCATTCATTAATTAATATATCTCTTTTTGATTCTATTGCGTTACTTCTAAAAAGTTGAATTGAGACGGCTATGGCTATGGCTACGATGATTATTGCCAAAACTATCATCAATAATTGTTGCTGACCCAAATTTTTACTTTTGGAATTATTAGTTGATTAAAAGTACCTATAAAAAAATATGCCAGTCCTGCAAAGATTGGTTTAGGTGTGCAAATAATGCTATAGTTTACTCAACCTATATCTTTAGTAACAATTACAGGTAATTATTTCGCTTAACATACATAGTATCAAAGAACAGAAAAAAAGGTGAAAATTGCTTTTTTTACTCTGTTTCGGCTTTTTAAATTCTAAAGAGGAGCTATAGAAAAATGTGTCAACCAGTTTGTGATGTGAGCTTCAGCTGTTTTTACAGGATTTATCTGAATCTGATCAAGCTTAGCTAACCTAACGTATTTTTTACCGGTAAAAACAATTTTGCTGTAAATTTAAGCAGAAACAAAAGAAAAGATAATTTTTTAAATGTTAGCACTCTTGAATACTGTTAATTTCTGATACCAGAGATGCTGTTAAATGCTTTTTTAATTTCCTGCCGCCATTTAATAATTATAATGTTGAGCAATTATTACAATATGTGTTACCCACCCCAATTTGTGATGACCAGAATTGACGGTAACCACGTAAGAATTATACCGCGCAAGATTTAAACCTAATATTAGCAATTTATGAGAGGAACGAGTGGTACCCAGTAAGTTTTAAAATTGCTGCTATTCTTATGCTTGCTGAATTAATTATAATATCTTTGACCGGAGTATAAGTTGATCATTCGATCGGGGATTAGCAGAAATGAAAAGAAAAATTAGTCTTATACAATTTAATTTTGATAATCTTGGAAATTATGAAATAAGCAGAGA
>JAZGGS010000355.1:0-6737 GCA_036480595.1 Ignavibacteriaceae bacterium | reverse complement strand
GTAATTGCTGTAATTATCGTATTGAATTACCCCAGGGAAAGATTTAAGAAACTCCCCGCTACCGGAATATTGCAATTTAATGTTATTACCGCCGAATCGTTTTTTGATATCAGCAAGGTTTCCGCAGGTAACTTCCTGCCCGTTATTTATAAGTAATATTTCATCACAAAGTTTTTCCGCAGTATCCATCTGGTGAGTGGATAGAATAATTATTTTGCCGGATGATACGAACGATAGAATGAGCTCTTTAATTTCCTGCTGGTTAATCGGGTCAAATCCGGTAAACGGTTCATCAAGTAAAAGCAATTCCGGATCATGAAAAACTGCAGTAATAAACTGGATCTTCTGTTGATTACCTTTTGATAATTCCTCTATCCTTTTATTGCGATAGTGCGTTATCTTTAATTTCGCCAGCCATTTATCTGCAGTCTTTACTGCCTCAGTGCTGCTCAGATTTTTTAACTCGGCAAAATATTTCAGCACATCTATAACCTTACTCCTTTTATACAAACCACGCTCTTCAGGCAGATAACCAATTTGGTTAAAGAACTGGTTTGTTATAGGTTTTCCATTAAAAATTATTGTGCCTGAAGTTGGTTTAATTATGTTAAGAACGGTTCTTATTGTAGTGGTTTTGCCAGCGCCGTTGGGTCCCAGCAGCCCGAAGATCTTACCGGGGACAACATTAAACGATAGATTATTTACCGCAACTGAATTTTTGAATTTTTTAGTTAAGTTCTTTACTGACAGCATATTTTATGATTCAAATTTATAATTGGCAAATTAAATGTATCCTAAAATAAAAATAATTCAGTCAATTGTTTATTAAAAAACCTTTTGTGTTGTTCTTTAGAAAATTAATATGATATAAGAAAGTTATTAACCCTGTTAGCTCCGGGAGAGGGAAGATGTTATAACTTATTAAATAACAATAACTTAAGAGCAGCTGTAACTGTTTAATTTTGTTTGACTATCATGGAAACTATCAATATATTTGAAATCCTTTTTTTTGTAATGTTTTTAGATTCGCAATGATAATTAAGATATCTAATCTATCGGATGGTAGTTATAATTATAAATTTGAAGGTGAAGTTGCTGAGATTGGATTATCCAAATCTTACACAGGCAGCTATGAAACGAATATAGAACTTTCTAAGTTTCAGCATCAGATTATTCTGAAAAGCGAAACACAAATTAAAGCCGATATGGTATGCGACAGGTGTAGTGAGATGTATGACCAGGTTATAAAAAGTGAATACAAGATGGTTTATCTTTTAAGAGGAACTGAAGAGGAAAATGAATCGATGGATATTGTTTACTTAAATGCAGATACTGATAAAATTAATATTAAAGATGATGTGAGGGATTATGCCTCATTGGCTCTCCCGATGAAAAAACTATGCACCGAAGATTGCAAGGGATTGTGTTACAGATGCGGCAAAAACCTTAATAAAGGTGCTTGCGAATGCAATAAGAATGAAATTGATATTAGATGGAAACCGTTAATGAAATTAAAAAACAATAGATGAATAATAATTGGAATAATTATGGCACATCCAAAACGTAAAATATCGAAAAGTAGAAGGGATAAGAGAAGAACCCACTATAAAGCTACGGCTCCTGCTATTGGTACCTGCTCTAACTGCGGCGAGATGAAATTAAATCATCGTGCATGTCCCTCCTGCGGCTACTACAATGAACGTTCAATGTTCATACCTAAAGGCTAATTAGAATAATTAGCAGTTTCATGAGTAATCCGAGCAATATGTCTAAATGTAAAATTGCTGTTGATGCGATGGGGGGAGACTTTGCCCCCCGTAATGCAGTGGTTGGTGCAATAAATGCTTACGATGAAAATAAACAGTTTGAATTATTCCTTGTTGGAAGAGAAAAAGAAATACAAGTAGTTATTAACTCGGAAAATCTTCAATTCAACAATGAAAATATAATTCATACTAACGAAGTTATTGAAATGGGCGACAGCCCGTCAACTTCACTTAAGTCAAAGCAAAACTCATCAATTGTAGTTGGTGCAAAACTTGTAAATGAAAAAAAAGCTCATGCATTTTTAAGCGCTGGCAACACAGGTGCTATGGTTATGAGTTCGGTGTTAAATACAGGTAGGATAAAGGGGGTTTCCCGTCCTACCCTAACAGCACCTTTTCCAAATGAAAAAAATGGTTATACTTTTATTTCGGATGTTGGTGCGTTTGTAGATTCCAAGCCACAGCATCTTATGGAATTTGCAATTTTAAGTTCCATCTTTATTGAAGAAATTTATGGTATTAAAAATCCTAAGGTTGGACTTCTTAATGTTGGTGAAGAAGCAAGCAAAGGTTATCAACTTACTTCCGAAGCAACTAAATTACTTTCCGGTTCGCATCTTAATTTTATCGGCAACATCGAAGGGAAGGATATTTTTAAAGGCACAGCCGACCTTGTAATTTGTGACGGGTTTATAGGAAATATCCTTTTGAAGTTTGCGGAGAGCATTATCCCGTTTTTAAAATCTAAATTTAAAGATTATGCAGATAAAGGATTTTTCAATAAATTAAGAATTGGAATTGCAAGAACACCCTTAAGAGAATCGTTAAGCGGTGCAAATTACGAACTGCAGGGAGGGCTGCCGCTGTTAGGTATTAATGGGATAAGCATTGTCGGGCATGGTTCCAGCACTGCTTTAGCAATAAAGAATATGGTACTCAGGGCAAACGAAATGCACAAGAAAAACCTGATTAAAAAAATTGAGCATTCTATTAATCAGTATTCAAACAATAACTAAATAAAGAAATTTAAATGGCGAAAGAATCTAAATACAATGCAATTATAACCGGGTTGGGAATGTATGTTCCCGATAAAGTTTATGATAATGCTTACTTTGAAAAAATTGTTGACACTTCAGATGAGTGGATAACAACAAGAACCGGAATTAAGGAGAGAAGAATTTTAGAGAATGGTGGCACCAGCGAGCTAGCGACCAGGGCTACTGAAGATTTGCTGAAGACGCACAACGTTTCTGCTGAAGAAATAGACTGCATTATAGTTGCTACAGTAACCCCTGATATGTTCTTCCCTGCAACAGCATGCCTTGTGCAGGAGAGGATTGGTGCAAAAAATGCTTGGGGATTCGATCTATCTGCTGCATGTTCAGGTTTCCTTTTTGCATTTCAAACTGGCTGCTCATTAATAGAAAGCGGGCAATACAAAAAGGTATTGGTTATTGGGGCTGATAAAATGAGTACAATTACAGACTATACGGACAGGAACCTTTGTATATTATTTGGTGACGCCGGTGCTGCAGTTCTGTTAGAGCCAACCGAGGATAAGAGTTTAGGTTTACAGGATTATATTTTACGTATTGATGGTTCAGGAGAGGAATTTCTCTATATGAAAGGCGGTGGTTCTCTTCATCCGCCAACCCACGATACTGTTGATAATAAAATGCATTACATTTACCAGAATGGTAAAGCAGTATTTAAAGTTGCTGTAAAGGGGATGGCAGATGTTTCTTATGAGTTAATGCAAAAAAATAATCTCTCAGCCGATGATCTTGCTTATCTTGTTCCTCACCAGGCAAATATGAGAATAATTGATGCGACTGCTGAAAGAATGGGATTAAGCAAAGATAAAGTTATGGTCAATATCCATAAGTACGGTAACACAACAGCCGCTACTATTCCTTCGTGCCTGGTTGAATATTACCGCGATGGTAAAGTTAAGAAAGGTGATAAACTGGTTTTATCTGCATTCGGTGCAGGTTATACCTATGGCTCTATCTATCTAGTTTGGGCAATATAAGGTTAACATTAATTTCATGTAAAAAGTCTGGTTAATCATTAAACTATAAAATGAGTAAAAAAGCTTTTCTTTTTCCGGGTCAGGGTTCGCAATATGTTGGTATGGCAAAAGATCTGTTTGATAATTTTGCGGATGTCAAAGATATAATTACTGAAGCAGATGAGGCTCTCGGTTTTAGTCTTTCGAATATTATGTTTAATGGACCAGTTGAAGATCTTAAACAAACCGAGTACACGCAGCCAGCAATTTTTCTTCATAGTGTTGTCATTTTATCTATTATTAATAATTTAGATGCTGATACTGCTGCAGGACATTCTTTGGGTGAATATTCTGCGCTTGTTGCTGCAGATGCTATTCAACTTAATGATGCTGTTAAGCTTGTTAGAGCAAGGGGTGTGGCGATGCAGGAAGCAGGTGTACAAAATCCAGGTACTATGGCTGCAGTTATAGGTTTGCCTCCTCAAACGGTTAGCGATCTCTGCAACGAAGCATCTGCCGAAGGAATTGTGCAATGTGCAAATTTTAATTCCCCCGGGCAGCTAGTTATTTCTGGCTCTGTTGCAGGGGTGCAAAAAGGAATGGAACTTTGTAAAACAGCCGGAGCAAAAGTTGTAAAGGAACTTGTAGTAAGCGCAGCGTTTCATTCACCTTTAATGGAATCTGCAAAGAGTAAACTTTTAACTGCGCTTGATAATTCAAAGATTAATAATGCTAAAATTCCTGTTTATGCAAACGTTTCTGCTAAACCTGTTGAATCAAGTGAAGAAATTAAAAAATTGTTATTCGAGCAGGTAACAGCGCCGGTAAGGTGGGAAGAAACAATCAACAATATGATTAATAATGGCATTGATGAGTTTTATGAAATTGGTCCTGGTAATGTACTGCAAGGATTGTTGAAACGAATCAACCCGGAGGTGAAGCGATACGGAATTGATAAATTTACTGATGTGGAGAAATACCTGTAATGGCAGAAGATGCTAAAGAATTCACTAAAGATTTTACAAAGAAGATAAAAGGACTTTATATCGATCCGAAAATCTTTACCTATAAATTTAATTGTAAGTGCAGTGGAGAATGCTGCTATTACGGCGTTTACACAGATTTAAAGGAACACGATTCCATACTTGAAATTAAAGATAAAATTCTTCCGTTTTTTGATGAAACACAATGCAAAGATTTAACCAAATGGTTTGAACCGCCGGAAGAAGATGAAGATTTTGAATCGGGAGTAGCTGTTGGAAGTGAAGTAATAAATGGTAAGTGTACCTTTTTAGATAAGGAAGGTTTGTGTGTTTTACAAAAACTTGCAATATTGGAAGGTGGACACAAGTGGAAATATAAACCCTTATATTGTATATTGTTTCCGCTTACTATTTACGAGGGCGCTTTAACAATAGATGATGAGCACATAGACAGGTTAAAAACTTGTAACGTTGAGTCAGAAAATAAGGATAGTATTTTTGATGCCTCCAGAGAAGAATTACTATATTTTTTTGGTGAAAGCGATTTTACCGAATTGGGGAAATACAGGGATGAATATTTAACAAAAATTAAGGCAGAGGAAAAACAGGATGCTAGCAAATAAAAAAGCTATAGTTACAGGGGGCTCAAGAGGAATCGGCAGAGCAATTGTTGCTCAGCTTGCTGCAGAAAAATGTTCCGGTATTCTATTAACTGATATAGCATTTGTTAATACACCGGAAGAGTGTGCTGCCGAAATCCAAAAGGAGATTGGTAATTCGGATACTAAAATTCATGCTTTCAAAGCAGATGCTTCTTCGCTGGAAGATACCCAGGCAACAATTGATTATGCTGTGGAAAAACTTGGCGGTGTAGACATCTTAATAAATAATGCCGGAATAACCCGCGATAATCTTCTTCTAAGAATGAGCGAAAAAGAATTTGATGATGTGATAAACGCCAACCTTAAAAGTGTGTTTAATTATACAAAGGTGGCAATTAAAAATATGATTAAGCAACGCTCTGGTAAAATTGTAAACATCGCCTCTGTTGTTGGTATAATTGGAAATGCAGGGCAATCTAACTATGTGGCTTCCAAAGCCGGGGTAATTGGTTTTACCAAAGCTATGGCTAAAGAGCTTGCTTCGCGTAACATTAATGTTAACGCTGTGGCTCCGGGTTTTATTAAAACTGCTATGACTGATAAGTTAACCGATGCACAAAAAGAACCGCTTTTAAAAGTAATTCCACTTGGCAGAATGGGTTTACCTAAAGATATTGCCCAGGTTGTTGCATTTTTATGCAGTCCAATGGCTGATTATATTACCGGACAGGTAATTGCTGTTGATGGCGGAATGACAATGTAATTTGTTTAATAAATCTTATTTTTATTAAATTTAGAACAATCTAAATAGAAAATTAAATATAACTAACATTAACTTCCCTAAAAAACAGGAGATAAAAATGGATGTTGAAGCAAAAGTAAAAGAAATAATTGTTGACAAGCTTGGAGTTGAAGATTCTCAAATTACTCCCGAAGCATCTTTTACCAATGACCTTGGAGCTGATTCTTTGGATATAGTTGAATTGGTTATGGGTTTTGAAAGTACCTTTCAGATTTCTATTCCTGATGAAGATGCTGAAAAAATTGGCACAGTTGGAGACGCTGTTAAATATTTACAGGAAAAAATTGGCTAAGATGCGGGTCAGGGTATTTTACTTTTCTGACCCAGCCATTTTTTTATCTGATTGCTCCAATTAATTTTTTAGAAAAGCTTATGAGTAAACGAAGAGTTGTTATAACAGGAATGGGAGCTATCACTCCTATTGGGCTTGGTCTTGAGCACTTCTGGAATGGATTACTTGAAGGTAAAAGTGGTGCTAAACTAATTACACGGTTCGATACAACAAAATTCGAAACAAAATTTGCTGCACAGGTTGATGATTTTAATCCAGAAGATTATTTAGATCGAAAATCT
>JAZGGS010000354.1:0-4128 GCA_036480595.1 Ignavibacteriaceae bacterium | reverse complement strand
CGGGCAGGCATTTTTTTATGATCAGGAAAGAGCGATGGAGGTTGTACTTTTTTAGGCAAGATGTTTATTAATTTCTTCTAATTCTTCTTTGGCTTTAATCTTACTATAGTAAATTAGTGCTTCTCTAAAATGTAACTGGCTTTTAGCTTTATCCTTTGTCTGCTCGAATAATAAACCTAGTTCAAAATTGGTTTCTGCAATGTTAAGTTGATTTCCCGCTTCTTTATTTAACCGGAAACTTGTGTAAAGATAATTTTCTGCAGCATTATAATCGCCGTTATTTCGCTTAACAATGCCTTTAATCCTGTAAACTTCCGCAATGGTCAGCTTGTCGTTTATTTTATAGGATACTTCCATTGCTTTGTCTGCAAAAGCATCTGCTAAATCATAATCTTCTAACTGTGTATAGACGTATGCTTTGCTTATGTAACCAATTCCCAGGGTTTGCATGTATTTTGCCTGGATTGAAGCATCAAGACTTAAATCAAATTCGCTTACAGCAGAAGAATAATCTTTTATTTTTGTATAGACCATTCCCAGGTTTTGTCTTATCTCTGCAATACGTTTTAGGTCTCCCAACTTTTCGAAAATCAATAATGCACGCTTAAGGTCAGAAATTGCATTATCATGTTTACCCATTATGTTATTTAAAATCCCAAGGTTAATGTCTATCTTTCCAATCTGAGCACTATCTGCGCTTTCCTGCAAAGCACTAAGTGCATTTTCAAAATGTTTATATGCTCTTTCAAGATTTCCTTTATCCCCGTAAATAGTTCCGTAAAGGTTTTCGCACCGTGCACTTCCTTTATTATCTTTATTTTCATAGAATAATTTAACTGCCATATTCAGGAAGCTAAAACTTAATTCCCACCGGGCCTGCCTGCTGTAAATTTCACCCAAAAACAGGTAAGCGTTAGCTGTAACATCGTGCATTGCAGGAACGTCCATTGTAAGCGAGACAATCTTTTCGTGAATTTCTATTGCCGCTGAAAATTCCCCTGATGTAATAGTTGATTGCCCAAGGTAGAGGAGAAGGTCAATAAATGTTTCGGAGGATAGTTTCGATTCTGCAAATGTAATCAGCAGGTCTATCTGCGATTTGGTTTCTAACCCGCCATCAATTTCATAATCCATCTGGTCTTGGATCTTTTTATCTTTGTATTCCCGCATCGCTCCATGATTATTCCCACCAACAAGGTACAGTGAGGTAAATTCATTTGAATCATTTTTATTGAAGAAGTTCTGGAGAATGTCATCAATTATAGGTTCTGTTTTAAACAAATTATTACCAATATCTTAAGTAAATATTACGGATTGTTGTGCAGAATCATCAAATCCAGAAACACTTAATACAATCAGTGTGCCATTTTAAGGTTCTAATTTTCATTGTTAAAAAATTTTATTTGATGACCTTAGTAGTAAAACTTACTTAAAGGAGTGAGAAAATCTTCCAAATTCGTAGTTTTCTTTACTGTCCCATATTTAGAATTTTTGATAAATGAGACATAAAAAATAAGAATCGTTCGATTATTGAAAAAAATAAATAATTGAAGTTTGAAAGGGGGGTAATAATTAAAAACAATTTGTTTTATGACTAATTATCTATTAATACTTATCAGAATGAGATAATTAACATAGTCAGATATTTTATTTCGCTGCTTATCACTTAACGATTTTTGAGACCTGCTTGAAAACATCTGTTCCGCAAACATTTAATAATTCAAACAGAATTGATTCTGTTGTTGTAACCTCGGTACCATGATCTCTCATCCGGCTTAGTGCAATGTTGTAATCTTTTTCTTTCCTGGATGAAACTGCATCAGCTGCCAGGTCAACCTGGAAACCGTTTTCAATTAAATCCAGAACAGTTTGCTGAACACATACATGAGATTCAATTCCGCATACAACAATTTGAGAATGATTTTTTGCATTAAAAATATTAAACAGTTCGCCCGCTCCCGAACAACTAAAAGTCATCTTTTCAATTGGTTTAATTCCGTCAAGTTCATTTACAATTTGCTCTTCAGTTGGTCCAAGTCCTTTAGGATATTGTTCAGTATAATAAATTGGCAGATCCATAGCTTTGAATCCCTTGATAAGTTTCAAAGTGCTTTCAACAACCAGTTCATAATCTTTTATAACGGGCAAAATCCTTTTTTGGATATCAATTATAAGCAAGCAGGTTTTTTCTGCTTTTAAAAGTTTGTTAAATCGATTTACTTCGTGACTCATTATTCTTCTTTAAAATATTAATAAATTTTTTTCATTCCGTATTTTCCGCAAGAATAAATCGTTAAAATGCTTGATAGATCTATCAGGGCTTTTTTCTGATCTTCTTTATAGATGACAAGATTATAAACCTCTGCAATAAACTTCATTTTTTTAAGAAGATTCTTTAGCTCTGCATAAGTTGGAGCACCATGCCAGTTTACAACCTGCTCAACAAGCATTTTTTCGTGCCTTCTTAAAAACTCGTTGAATGAAATTGTATGTAAGGCAGTTGCAGTTAAAGGTCTGCAAATGGTTATCAGATCATTAAAATATGTATCCCATTTTTCAGCAAGATCGCTGTTCTTTTTCTGCATAACAAATTTTGCCTTAGCCAGAGTTAACTTAGCTTTGGTTTTCACTTTAAAATTTGGAATGAGGGCATAGCCGTCAAAACTTTTAAGGTCATCATCGTATTCAATATATTTCCATCGCTTAATAATCTGGTTAGCCGAATAAACAACAATCACTCTATCTAAAGAGCTGTCTATCACAATAAACTTACCCTGCTGCCAGTTAACAACAGTTATCCAATGACCCCAGTCATCCACACTTAAAATACAGGGGTACCCTTTCCTTAAATTTTGTAATAAAGCTTTAATTGCATCCTTACCGGTTTCTCTTCTAAAATATTTCATACTGCATTTATAATGTTTTGCAGCTTTGGCTAATCCAATTTCGTCGGTTCCGAACCACCAGTTGCTCCCGGCTTTTTTAGCAATTACTTTTTCACTTTCGAATCTTCCTAGCATAACAAGCGCATATTTTAGTGCAAAGGGGCCGCATTGGTATTTATGAGGTTGGGGATAAAAACTCATAGCATACAATAATTATTTTAATGAATAAAATTAATATACTTTTTTACTTAGCAACAAACTCATTAAAAAAATATTTTTTATTATCTTTACACATGATTAATAAAAAAATTAAAGTTGCAATTGTTTATAACGAAGCAGCTCCCGAACTCTACCACAAACAGTCCGACGGTGAATTAGTCAACCCGAATTTTAAGCCTTACTTTGAAGTTGAAGAATTTACACCGATGGAAGAATACGATCACCTGGCAAAGAAACTTCAGCGTGTAGGATTCAAATCGTATACACTTAATATTTTGGATGATATCCAGCTAATGCTGAATGATTTCAAACATAATAAACCTGATGTGGTTTTTAACTTCGTTGAGATCTATAAAGAGGATTCACTTTTAGAAATGAACATAGTTGGACTTTATGAATTACTGGGAATTACTTATACCGGGGCGCCCGCAATGGCGCTGGCAAACAGCCAGAATAAAATTATGGCAAAAAGACTTTTAAAAGCATCAGGAATTCCAATTCCTGATTATAAGATCATAAAAGAAAAAAATGAAAAATACCGGCACAGGTTAAAATATCCTTTGCTTATAAAGCCCTCCCTGGAAGATGCAAGCGTTGGCATAGAGAATGAATCTATTGTGAATAATACCAAACAACTTAAAGAGCGTGTTGATTATGTCCTTCATTATTTTGATCAGCCGGTACTTGTGGAGGAGTTTATTGAAGGAAGAGAACTGAATATTGCTGTGCTGGGGGATAAAAGACCTGTTGCGCTGCCGATTAGTGAAATCGATTTTTCAAAAATGCCCGATCATCTTTATAATATTGTTAGTTACCAGGCAAAGTGGGATCCTCACCACGAATCATATCATAAAACTATTCCCAAATGCCCGGCAAGGCTTCCTAAGAAAATTGAACTGAGAGCAAAAGAGATTGCACTTAACACATTTAAAATAATGGGATGCAGAGATTATGCAAGAGTGGATATGAGACTGGACAAAGATAACGAACTTAAAGTGCTGGAGGTAAATCCAAACCCCGATCT
>JAZGGS010000353.1:0-7916 GCA_036480595.1 Ignavibacteriaceae bacterium | reverse complement strand
GATGCAACTATTGTTGCTGGTTGGCTAATGTTTACATTTAACAAGTAATTAACATAGCATCCAAACTATGCCTTTTAAAGCCCATAGATGCGTTTTAAAGTACTTTCTTTATTAAGTAGAATAAATATGTGGACTTACTGTAGTAGGATAAGTTATTTAGTGAACGTGCCGAGTTTACATAACTCAACATTATGTCGACTTAGATACATATATTGAAAATGTATTTTTTCTTATCACTTCACCTTAACAATAACCATTGTCATATCATCATTCACTTCTGCGGTGCCGCGGAAGGTGTTCAGGGATTGCCATATTTCATTCATTATTTCTGAGGAGCGGTGTGTGGATTTGTTTTTAAGAATTGTGGTTAGTTTCTCTTCACCAAAAAGTTCATTCGCTTCATTCATTGCTTCGGTTATTCCGTCTGTAAAGAAAGCATATATCTGCCCGGGATTTAGTTTTATCTCTTCTTCAACCAGCGAGCTTTCAAAGAGTTCACCTTTTTCCAATCCTACACCTATACCTTGTGTGCGGTAAGATTCAACTGAACCATTGGTTGCAGTAAGCAGCGGCATATGACCGGCACGGCAAAATTTTACAGTGTTTTTCTCCAGATCGAAATAAGCAATTGACATTGTAATAAACCAATTCCGCTCTATCTCACCGAATATTCGCTTGTTGATCTCAACAAGTATTTCCTTCGGGCTCCTGTCTGATTTGCAGGCAAACTGTACCATTGTCTGGAGTTTTGTCATGTAGAGCGAAGCGGAAAGACCTTTGCCGGAAACGTCCCCAATTACTACAAAGAGTTTCGAATCGGAACCATCAACAGGAAGCAGATCAAAGTAATCGCCGCCAACCTGCATTGCGGGAATCATCTCGCCGCAGATATCAAGGTTTCCAATCTCAGGAATGCACGCCGGTAGTAAACCTTCCTGAATTTTCCGTGCAAGATCAAGGTCTCTTTCAATCTTCTGCTTTTCAACTTCAGTTTTATACAGCCGGGAATTTTCTATAGATACAGCCGCCTGGTTTGCTGCAGTCCATAACAGTTCAAGGTCCTTTCCCGCAAAGCAAGAACCTGAATGTTTCAATCCGAACAACAGCAATCCAACAATTTTATTCTTAATTATCATCGGGATTACGGTGTATATTTCTTCTTCGATAAGCTGTTCTGCCATATCGGGGAAAACACTTTTGAAGTCAGCTTGTTCAATTGCAGGATTTTTTGTAATCAAAGATCTTTCTTTTAAGAAATCTGCAATGTTTGATTTAGTAATAATACAAGCTTCTTCATTTATGCCAACACACTTAGATAAACTTAAATTATTATTCTCATCTCTTATCAGAATCCCAAACTTATTTATCTTGAGTGCATCAACAAATGTTTTTTTCATCAACTCTAGAATATTATCCAGTCCAACAACTGTTGCCAATTCATTACTCAAATCCATAAGCACACGCTGTTGTGCGAACTGTTCAGGGTAAAATCTTTTGGTAAGAAAATCCTGGAATCTATTTTTGGAAGATTGAAAGATTAGAGCAAAGATGATAAAGAATACGCCTGCAACAATACCTTGATTTTCAGCTCCTAATGCAGAACTTATGCTCTGCCCCAGCACATAAATTACCAAAAAGTAAATGGCTGCAACCATTACCGTAGCTGTGCCGTAAATAATGGTGTTTTTAATAACAACACTAACATCCATCAATTGATATTTAAATATTGAATAAGCAAAAATTAATGGCACAACTGAGGCAAGCACAATAGGAGCAAAATATTCCGGCGAGTTGAAAAGTGAATCAGCAATTGCAGGTGCAATAGTGGTAGAGTAAATTGTCACTATAAACCCAAAAGCAAATGCAATAATAAAAAGTAGTATGGATTTCTTTTGTCCTTTTGTTTTAAGTCTGCGGTATTGAATTATCAATGATATCCAGGCAGCAATATTAAATGCCAATATTATCCAGCCCCAAATAGTAATCATAGTAACCAATACTGTAAAGCTGGTTACCATAAACCTGAATGTAAGTATGGTTATGGTTATAAAAACTAAAGTAATAATAGCAGGAGTAATAAAAATAGTTCTTTTTACCCAGGTTCGTTCTACAAATTTAAAGGGTTTTGGAAATGTCCAGAAAAAGTAGATTACAACAAATGGTATAAAACTTAATGCCCCCATCCAGATAAGAGCTAATAATATAGCCAGGAATTCTGTTCTGAAAAATTTATACATATCCAATGTAATCGGAAAGAGTACGTTAAGAGCACAGAGTACAGCTAAAACGCCTATTGCATAAAATAACTTTTGTGAGTGTCCATCCGGTTTTGCAGTAAAGACTATAAAACCTATTAACATCCAGAAAAGTGCACTTAAAGAATTTGCCAGGTTTCCATACTGAATAAGTTTTTTAACACGGACTTTTGTTTCAAAAATTTCACCATCTTTAATTACCACATAATCAGCGAAATCACCACTCTCCACCTCGTTCAAAATTAGCTGTGCCTGGATGGTTGAATGCAGAGTTTCCCCGTTTATAGCAATTAACTGGTCTTCATTCCGTATGCCTGCTTCCCAGGTAACACCTTCAACTTTAACTATATCAAAAAATATGGCAACACTATCTTTATTAATTTTTTTCTCACGCCACAGACATTCGTCATTGCTTGTTACCCTAACTACAAGGACAAAGTAAAGTTGAACTAAAGCCAATGCAATTAGCAAAAGGGAAACGACTGCGATAATCTTCGTCCTGTACTTGAGAAATATGTTTTTAATACTATTCATAAAAAGTTAAAGGGCTTTAAGAACTAACATTGTAATATCATCGGATTGTGTAATGCCGGAAGCAAAATTTTGCACTTCTGTTTTGATTCCGTTCATTATCACTTCAGCCGGTTTATCTTTAAGAGATAAAGCTGCACTTTCCAGCCGCTCGTCAGAAAACTCTTCCCTGTTTTTATTCATCGCTTCAGAAACTCCATCGGTAAACATAATTATTACATCATCTTTTTCGAGTTTAACTTCTTCGGAGATGTAAGGAATACCGGTCTTTATCACTCCGAGTATCATCCCTCCCTTTTCAAGTTTATCAATCTTACTATCTCTTATAAGAAGTGGAGGATTATGCCCGGCGTTTACATAAGTAAAGGTATTCTTTTTTATATTAATAATTCCCCAGAAAAAAGTTATAAACCTGCCGTCGGTTATATTTTCTGAGATAAGATCATTTATCAAACCGGTGGCTTCATCAATCTTCATTCCCTGTTTACAGATGACCTGTAAGAATGCCTGTATGTTAGCCATCATAAGTGAAGCGGGAACACCTTTGCCGGAAACGTCCGCTATTGCGATGCAAAAATTATCTTCATCAAGCGGAATAACATCGTAATAATCGCCGCCAACCTGTTTTGAAGAAATATTAAGTGCAGCTATATCAAAGTTATCGAACCTGGGAATGCTAAGAGGCAAAAGGTTCCGCTGTATATCACGTGCGAGGTCTAATTCCTCTTCCAGTTTACGTTTCTCAAGTTCTTCAAGAAACAATCTTTTATTCTCAAGTGAAATTATTGCAAGACTTCCTACAGAATAGATAAATTCGATATCAGTTTCGTTGTACGGCTGGTTGTTAACTCTTCTTCCCAGCAGGATAAGTCCCTTAGTCTTTCCCTGTATCTGCATTGAAACAATAAGTTCAACACCAAGATTGTAAATTTTTGTGTACTCATTTTCCAAACGCTCCCTGCCAATCGAATTATCCGTAGATGTTAAATCATATTCGTTTAGATTTTTTATAAGCTCATCTCTGCCATATTTAGATTCGAGTATGTCAATCCCTGTTTCGTTAAATGTAACCACAGCATATTTGGAAACAAGGAACTGCCCTATAACAGAAAATATAAGCAGCTTTGCAACTTTAGTTGATTCGGAAAACATGCCGAATTCTTTGCTCAGCTCAAAAAGTGAATTCAACCGCTGGATACGTGAATCTAGTTTACGGTTTACTTTTTTTAATTCACTAAACACAACAGAATTTTGAATTGCAGTTGCAGATATGTTAAGAATAGTTCCTAAAAATTCCAGGTCATCATTTGTATACTCGGTTCTATTAAGTTTTTCACCAAGGCAAACAATTCCCACATAATCATCGGATGAGCTGATCGTTTGTACTGCTTTAAAATTTGCCTTATTCATAAATTCTTTTAATTCATCACTAGAAGTGCATTCCGGGTTTGCATCTAAAACGGGAAAACTATTTAATGCACTCTCCGACACTCCCTTTGAACTCTTAAGCACTAACTTCCCGTTTTCATTCAGCGCAATTAAACCCCTTGTTGCAAGGAATTTGCCCAGGCAGGTAAGCAGAACGTTATTAAGTATAAAATCCAGGTCGATGCTGGAATTAATTATACTGCTGAATTCTACGAGTGCGGTAAGGTTTCGCTTCAGTTTAAAATTACTTGAATCACTCATTAATTTTACGGTTAACTAATATTTTTAGAGAGAAGTACCTGGTTAAATTTACCGGGGATAGAAATATATTTTACTTCATCCATTAAAGTTTTCATAAGGTACATACCAAGTCCGCCTACTTTTCCTTCATCGTAATACTTACGCAAGTCAGGATCAGGTACAATTTCAGGATCAAAAGAATTTCCGTAATCGATTATAAGAATCGTAAATTTTTCATGATTGTATTTTAACTCTATTTTAATTTCACCATCCGGGAAAGAATGATAAGCATGTTTTATAATATTGGTGCACGCTTCATCAACTGCAAGCATAATATTCTCAATCATTTCCTTCTTAATGCCTGCACTTTGCGCATTACAGCTTATAAAATCTCTTATTGCAGAAAGATTTTCAGTTTTGCTTTTTACTATAAGCTCTTTACTATTTGTCGATTCGCTATTCAATTCGTACTCTCTTTAAACTTATTTATTGCTTCATCTTCAGTTTTAAAGATCTCGTAGAGCAGCGGAAAACCAAGCAGGTCGAATATGTTATAAACTTTGTCGCTCATAGTTGTAAGTTTTATATCGCCTTTATTTTCCCGTATATTTTCTATGTAAGCCATAAAAACTCCAAGACCGGCACTGCTTATGTAAGCCAGCTCTTCAAAGTTCACAACAATTTTAAACCTTTTATTATCAATCAGTTGAGTAAAATTTTCCTCAAGAGCCGGAGCAGTATGTGCATCCAGGTAACCCTTAAGATTTATTACACTTACGTTATCTTTTTCTATAATTGCGGTGCTGAATTCTGCCATTCTTTCTCTCCATTAATTTTAATTTTTTGTTTCCACTTTAATATAACCAAAGTTATATCATCATACTGCGAATGATCTTTAGAAAATAAAGTCACTTCTTTAATTACTCTTTTTGCCAGTTCGTGTGCGCTTGTTTCATTGTTTTCAACCAATATCTCGGTAAAATAATTTTCGCCAAAGTCATCAAGCGAATCGTTCTTTGCTTCGGTTATTCCATCGGTATAAAGCACTATCGTATCGTTTTCAATAAGATCAACATTCATTTCATCAAGGGTTTGCTCAAAGTAATCCGTATCGCTTAAGCCAAGCCCAAGCCCCGAAGGTTTAATCTTTTCAACCGATTCTTTTCTTAAAAGAAGCACCGGGCAATGCCCCGCTCTTGCTAGAAAGAGTTTTTCTTTTTCAAGGTCTATCAAACCGTAAGCAGCACTTACAAATGTTTTGCTATCCAGGGCGTTAATTAAAATCTGGTTTGCTTTTATCAGTATTTCTTTTGGCTGCTCTATTGTTTTAGAGAGCGATTCAAAAATTCCTTTTACTTCTGCCATAATGAAAGCGGCTGAAATTCCTTTACCGGAAACATCGGCAATTACAAATCCAAGTTTTGTTTCGCTTATAGGAAAGAAATCATAGTAATCTCCGCCAACTTCAAAGGCAGGTATAAATACAGAAGATATTTCGAGCCCTTTGTAATCAGGATTTTTTTCCGGCAGGATTTTTTTCTGTATTTCGCGCGCAACATCAAGTTCTTTTTCAAGTCTTTCTTTCTCAATCGATTCTTCCAGCAGACGCGAATTTTCTATTGAAACAGAAGCATAATCTGAAAAAGTGGCTATTGCTTTTTTATCTTCATTATTAAAATTTCTATCCTCTATTCGTGCTGCTGCTAAAATTCCTTTAATTTCCCCACGTGCTTTAAGCGGCGAGACAGCAATCCAGTTAAAGTTCTTTTCTGTCTTTATACTGCTTTCATTTTTTTTAAGTTGATAAAATTTTGTTTCGCCGAAAGTTTCCCAGTCGCTTTTACTTAAAATAAATTTGTTAATTATCCCGGAATCTATAAAGCCAATATTTTTATTTGCAATAGAAACAAACTCATCATCATCTTTATTCTTCCAGATAATCCACGATGCATCTGCATGACATACTCTTAGAGTGATATCGGTAACCGTTTCTGCGAGATCGTTAAAATCAAGCACCTGCGTAATAAGTTTACTAAAATATTGCAGCGAAGAAACTTCTTCTGCTTTCCTGTCGTAAGCTTCGGCTGTAGGAAGATGGAACAGGGTGGTAAAGAAGAGCATTGTAAAATAGATTGCGCCGTAAAGCATTGTAATGGAAGTAAACTGCTTAAGAGCAGGAGAAAATGTACCGAGCATCTGGCTGTGGATGTTTGTGCCTGTATTGCTGCTAAAGTTTATAATAAAGAGTACGGTTATAACTATCGATAAAATTAAAAGATAGATTTTTTCCTTTTTAACAAGAAATGCTATCCAGGAAATCTTAACGGAATTAAAAAGTATTAGTAAAACCGATAGTATAAAAAATGTATCGCTTATAAATGAATACTCTTTGGAATCTGAAAAATGCGCTGATGCTGAAGCAAGAAGAATAAAAACCAGCATCGTATTAAAGTAAACTTTAAGATTTTTACTCTGCCCAAAAAAGTGGAGCTGTCTTAAAGCCAATATAACGTATGCAAGAAAACTGATGATTAAAAGGATGTACAAAACCGAAACAAAATTATAAACCAATCCCGGGCTGTTTAATCTTTCATTAACATTATCGAAGAGCACAGACATTATTATATCAGCAAAACTGATTATAAAAAAGATGAATGCGTTCAGTATTCCTACGTTCATTATAAAGGAAAGCGGGGTAAAATCTTTTTTATTGAAGTAGTTATAAATAGAGAGCACCAGGAAAAAGATTGTAAGAGCGATAAGCAGATCGAGGATTACGATTAAAGTTGTAGAATCGGAGTTACCGAAAAACACTTTAAACAGGAAAAGTGTGAGAGCAGAAAGGAGGAAAAGCTGGAACTGCGAGTTCTTAAAAATATTTGCTGTTGTTGTGCTCATTTATTCTTTGGTAATTTATGCAATTTCCAATAAAACTAAAGCTAAATTTATTTAACTCTGATTTCAACTTTTTTAATCATTTTGTCTAAACCGAGAAGGAAAATAAGCTATTTTTGAAGATATGTAAAGAAATCCGGTATAGACGGAATATTATTAGGATAGCTGCAAATATAGAAAAGAGAAATTTGCTTAAAAATGATTTTGGATAAAAAGAAAGCCGCCCGGAAAGAGCGGCTCTCCAGAGTATGGGTCAGTAAATTTATTATTTATAATTTCTTTTTCTTTCCTCTCTAACTTCGTGCCTCCACTCCTGCATATCTTCGCGGAAATGGTTTAATTCTTCGCGCAGAATTTTCATCTGTTCCTGCAGTATTTTTTCATCATAGTAAAGAAAGGAGTCATCAAATTCAAACCTGAATTTATTAGCCACCGAATCATTAAAATATTCGAATTGCTTCCAGTTGTAGGAATTGATTGAATCAATTAATATTTCGTGCGAATTGAGAAGCGAGTCTAAATTATAATCTTCGTATTTATATTCATACGTTTGAAGTGAGTCATCTT
>JAZGGS010000352.1:0-2874 GCA_036480595.1 Ignavibacteriaceae bacterium | reverse complement strand
AGCCGGGTTTGCATTGCATCTACGTATTTAGGAGTTGTAAAAAATTTTCCAAAGTTCGCTTCATCATCTCTTTTCCCTCCGTGAAAATCAGAACCGCCTGATTCAAGCAGGAAGTATTCGTTTACTATTCCTCTATAAAATCTTACTTTATCCTTCGAATGAGAAGGATGTATAACTTCAATTCCATCAACTCCGGCATCAATTAATTCTTTAATAAGAATTTCAGGCATATTTCCCGGATGTGCCATAAATGATAATCCACCCGCATCAGAAATTATTTTAAATGCACTTTGCGGCGAAAGATGTACTTTCCTTTCGTAAGCTGGTGCATGGTTACCCAGGTATTTATAAAATGCTTCGTAGTAGGAGTTAACAAGATTTTTTGCAAGCAATGCTTGCGCAATATGTGGTCTGCCGATAGCGGAATTAGTTGCCTGTTTTAAAACATCTTCCATTAACAAAGGAAGACCAAGAATATTAAGCTTTTCAACAATACGGTTAGCTCGCTTAATTCGTTCCTCTCTGAAAAAATTAAGATAGTGTTCAAGCTCTACATTTTCCGGATCGAAAAAATAACCAAGTATGTGCACTTCTGTATCTCTTATGTCGGAACTTATCTCCACACCGGGAATTACCATCACATTCATTTCAGATGCAGCTTTTGTTGCTTCTCTTAATCCATTAACGCTATCGTGGTCTGTAATGCTAATAATTTCGATATCCTTTTCAGCGGCTTTCTTGATGAGTTCTGTTGGGCTAAAATATCCATCGGAATGGTTTGAGTGCGTATGTAGATCTGTTTTTCCGCTCATAAGAATCAGCTAAAGAGATCTTTAAACTTTTCGTAGCTGATAATTCTTAATTTCGTTCCTTCAAGTTCCACCAAACCTTTTTTAGCAAAGGAATGTAAAGTCCTGGAAATAGTTTCGCGGGAGGTGCCTGCCATATTTGCTAACTCGTGCTGGTAGGGCAGCTTTTCAATTTCCACTATGCCGTGTTTTATTTTTCCCATATCATCAGCAAGCTGTAAAAGCACTGTGGCTACTTTACCTTCGGCATCTTTAAGTGAAAGGGCTTTTATTTTCATCCCGGCAGCTCTTAACCTTTGGGTTAATTCCTGGAGCAATGCAATAGAAACTTCAGGATGCTCTTGAATTAAATCCAAAAAATCATTTCTTTGAATTATAAAAACCTGCGAGTCTTCTATTGATGTAACTGTTGCAGATCGGGCTAATCCATCCAGCAATGCCATCTCACCAAAAAAATCTGATGGATTGAGTAAGGTTAAAATAACTTCCTTACTTTTATCATCATTACTAACCCTGGCCACCTTAACTTTTCCTGAGACCATTACAAAGAGCGCCGAGCCGGCATCCTGCTCAGATAATATTATTGAATCCTTTTCGAATGATTTTAAAGTGCCTAACTGAGATAGCTTGATGAGTGTGTCGTCATTCAGTTCTGAAAATATTGGTACGTTTTTTAGAAATTCGATGTTTTCCAATTAAAATAATTCTCTCCGATTGAATTAATAAAATATACCTGAACCAGATGAAAGTCAACTTTCACCTACTTCTTAAATTGTAAAAATTGCTTCTTTTAAGAAAATATTTGCTATCTCACTCTTCAGCACTAATCTTATTTAAGAATCTTTAGTGTTGATAAAAGCACAAATTCATTGATTTTTAGACGGGGTGTGTCTATGTTTGTTGTCTGTATTTTTTAATTATAAAGTGGAGTAATTAAGACTATGGCTATGATGGCCAAAATGCGGAGTTTAGCTCCTGCTTTTATTATAACTGTTGGTGCGCTATTCGTTTTGTTTATGGTAATATCCGATTCGAATGTACTTGAAGCGCTTGGCGGCAGAACTAATGATGTTGGTTCAATTAACGGTGTAGATATCTCCTACCGTGAATATCAATTCGTACTCGATCAGCAAAGAGAAGCACAGAAACAGCAAACCGGTGAGGATATAGCTGATGATCAGTGGGATCAGTTTAGAGAGCAGGTTTGGGAAACACTTGTTACTCAAAAACTTCTCGAACAGGAAATTGAACGGCTTGGTGTAACAGTTTCCGATGAAGAAATTAAAGATATTATTTTAGGCGATAACCCGCCCGAATTTCTGAAACAGAATTTTATAGACTCTACCGGAATTTTTAACAGGCAGCTTTACGAAAATGCACTCTTCGATCCGCAGAATATAGAAATTCTAATCCAGGTTGAAGAACAAGTTAGGCAGCAGCGTTTAACTGAAAAACTGCAAAGCTTGCTTCTTGCTTCGGTAATTGTAAGTGAAGATGAAGTATTAAGAAAATTTAAAGAGCAGAATATTTTTGCTAATGCAGATTATGCTCTTTTCCCTATCTCAATGTTTTCGGATTCTTCAATGGTTGTAACAGAAGAAGATATGAAAAATTATTATGAGAAAAACCTGGACCGTTATAAAATTAGTGCCCAGAGAAAATTTCGCTTTGTTCTTTTTATAAATCAGCCATCCGCTGCTGATACAAATCTTGTAATACGTAACCTGGAAAATGTTAGAGAAATTGTAACTACAGATACTTCCGATTTCAAAACGTTCGTCGATATTTATTCTACACAACCTTACTCTTTAGATACAGTTGGTATCTCAACTTTTTCCACAGAGGCTACAGATCAAATAAAAAGTGCAAACAATGGAGATATAATAGGACCGGTTCCTTCTCCCAATGGCTTTGCATTATACCGTCTGATTGGTGTAATCCCTTCATCCGATAAAATGGTAAGGGCATCTCACATTCTTATAAACAGTAAAGAGAATGACCAGGCAAACCTTGATGAAGCAAACAGGATTTACGATGAATTAATTAACGGAGCTGATTTTAGTTT
>JAZGGS010000351.1:0-3705 GCA_036480595.1 Ignavibacteriaceae bacterium | reverse complement strand
GGATGACCACGCAGCGGTTTCCCGGCTGGTTCTTGATGCTGCAGAAAAACTAAAGGGGGCTTCGGTCGATTGTCTTCTCTTATGCTCAAACACATTACACCAGTATGTTGATAAGCTTGAAAAAGTTGTCGGGCTGCCAATTATACACATTGCGGATGCTACAGCAAGGGCTATTAATAAAGGGGGGTTTTTAAAGATTGGTTTACTGGGAACCCGGTTTACAATGGAAATGGATTTTTATACAAAACGATTAAAAGAAGCCGGTATTGAATCTCTCGTGCCCGGAAAACCGGATCGTGATTTTATTCACGATGCAATTATGAATGAACTGTTAATAGAAAATTTTAAAAAAGAAACGAAGGAGAGGTTTCTTTTAATAATTAATGATCTCGAAGTAAGGGGCGCCGAAGGAATTGTATTGGGATGTACTGAAATTCCTCTTTTAATAAAGCAGGATGATGTTAAACTCCCCTTGATAAATACATTAGAAATCCACGCCGCTGCTGTTGTGGATTATGCGGTTGGCTGAATCCCTCAACTGTATAGCTATTTATTAAATTACAAATTTCTTGTCCTTAGAGCGAATCGCTGATTCGTTTATAATTTAGTTTTTAATGTTCTGGTAATAGAATAATAATATTTATAACTTTGAATAAGTTTCTTTCAAATAATTAAACCCAAAACTCGGGGGAATAAGGATGAAAAACGAATCACTTTTACCAATCGAAAATATCACATCTAAAATTTATCTTATAAGAAAAGAAAAAGTTATGCTCGATTCGGATCTTGCAACTCTTTATGGTGTTGCGACAAAAGTCATAGTACAAGCTGTAAAAAGAAATGTTGACAGGTTTCCGAAGGATTTTATGTTTCAGCTAACAACAAACCAGTATAAGAACTTGAGGTCACAATCTGTGACCTCAAGTTGGGGCGGAAGAAGGTATCCCCCATATGTTTTTACAGAACAGGGCGTTGCGATGTTATCCAGCGTGTTGAAAAGTAAGCGTGCAATAAAAGTTAATATTGCAATAATGAGGGCTTTTGTAGAACTGAGGAAATTTCTTTATAGTAATGAAAAGCTTGCTAAAAAACTTACAACTTTGGAACAGTTATGTTGTATTTTTTATTAAGCTTTCCATTCTTTACTATAACTCTTTTACCTCTGCCGAGATCTATTTTTTTAAGGTTAAGTTCTTCAAACCAGGGATGCCGGTTTTTTTCTGCAAGGTAGAGAAATAATCTTTTTACTTTTATTGAAGTGCAGTTTTCCAGAAGCTGCTGAACCAGCCTGCCTCTTAGAGTTGTTAATGATTCCATTATAAGGTTTGCTTCATCGAATGTGTAATGTTTGGGAACAAGATAAAGCATCTCCAGTATTGCAAGTTCGGGGGCTGAAACTTTAAGAAGGATGCTATCTATTTTAACTTCTGTAAATGCATCGACTTTATTGTAACCCATCATCCCTGTAGAGGCGAACCTGATGTTCTTCATCCAGGACTGGTCTTTAAACCATTTGGGAAGATTGTCTGAAGGATTTCCAAAGAGATCCGCACCCGCTGATTTTTGCAGCAGGTAATGGGAGTAACCTTTAAAAGCAAGTGCGGTTTTTGCACCCGGGTGGATGAACGAATCTTTTTGTTTTTGCAAAGCATAAACTGCACCATACCAGCCAACTTCATCACCTGAGAGTTTGTAGGCGCCATAACCCAGGGACTCCAGCCATCCACTTTTAACGTACTTCTTCAAAAGGTCTTTCTGATAACCTTTTTGATTTAAATAATTGGATGTTCCCACGGTGCCTTTTATCCATTCTAACAACAATCGGTTTAATTTTTCCATTACAAGGGTACTAATGGTCTACTTTTGATAAATTATTTAAACTACTTTTTGGTTTATAAAAATAGACAGAAGTTGACTAATAGTCAACCTTCAAAAGAAAATATAAACTAATGATCGCCTGCCCAAGGGTTCCTATATTTTTGAATACCTTTTGAGAGTTACCCCCAAAGGAGATTTCTCAAATGGTACTACAACAATGCAATGTGTGCGTGCACCGGAGTTTCCAAGTCTTTCTAGGGAATAAGAGTAAAGTTGAGTGGTTGTAATTCAAATTTTATTTGAAGTTAAATAGCATTTCTGCTCAAAAGAATCTTACTTACAGAATAAATGCATTTATCAGGCAGGTATGATCCTACACTTTTTGAAAATGTGTGAGAATTAAATAAACGGTTAAAACCATTATGGGTTTTTGGAATGGGAAAATCAAACCAACGCAATAAATTGCGCTGAGAAGAATGAAATAAATTTTTTGGATTAGATTCTCTGCAGGATTTATCCTGCAGCAACATGATAGAACGAAATATTTTTAACCGTTTTAACGGTTTAATAACTGATGAATTCCTTACGGAGGGATGAGTTCAAAAGTATTTAAGCAATCTTGCACAAAACAAGTTAAATGTTGTGCGTTTCATCACCAATATGTATGGTAAGTGTGCATATGACCATTAGGGGTCTTTCTTCTTGCATTTTTCGTTTCACATTTCACACCTGCCCACCGAAATACAATGTAGGCGAGCCTGCCCCGCGTAACGATTTATCCACCGTAGCATTTGCGAAGGTGGAAGTGAAGCGGGGTCGCTCTACAAAAAACAGAAACGAATTAGCCGTTTATTGTAAAGCGAATCGTTGATTCGTTTATTTTTAAAATTATTGCCTTAAATTTGTTTGTGATTTAATTAAAAAAAACACACTATATTTAAGATCCAGATTATTAATAACAACCGTGTAATAATTCGTTATATAATTACCATTTAAAAGAGGAGGTCTAATGAACATTTTTAAATTTTTATTGGCTTTTCTGATCGCAATGCCGGCACTTGCCCAGGAAAAACCTTTTATTGGTTTTGAAGAACTAATAGTTTTAGCGGAGGAGAATGCTCAGCTCATTGCCGATGCGAGGGAACTTACTGCAATGGAAGATATTCCCCACACTATTTATCTTCCCGAAGGTATTTTTATTGAAGCAAAAGGAATAGAGGATGATAAAGTTGTTTATGCTGTGTTTAACGATCTTGTAGATATATATAATAACGGTGAAACAACTTTCTGGGAGGAAATAGAGAACAAGTATGACCTGGGTTCTGCAAGGCTTCATTATGTTAATCACGAAACAAAAAATCCGGGGTTAGGTTTCTTTGAAGTAAAAGAGGGTAGTGCATTGCTGACAACTATGCTTATGGTTACTAACTGGACTGATGATGGAGTATCAACCCTTGATGCAACAACAGGCGATTTGTTAAATTCCTCATTCATAGCCGATCCTACCAACCTGTCTTCACCAAAAGAAGCTAACCTCGCTCCCTGGGGTCAGATAACTGTTTCAGACCAACTAGATGATGGTGTGATTGAATACGATACTTCGGGGACATTCATACGTTTTTTTGCACCGGCTGGTGGTGTAAACAACGCGATCCTCGATAATGTAAGAGGTCATAACTTCAGACCTAACGGGAACCTTGTTGTTACCAGTGCCAGTGGTTCAAATGCGGATGCGATTGCAGAGTTTGATGCGGGTGGAAATTACATTGGCAACTTTATCGCTATCGGAGCGGGAGGAATGGATAGTCCCTTTGATATATTTTTCAGAACAAATGATTGTCTTGTCTCTACAAGCACCAGCGATGCTGTTCATCGGTATGATCTTAA
>JAZGGS010000350.1:0-5280 GCA_036480595.1 Ignavibacteriaceae bacterium | reverse complement strand
AAAATGGTTCGTTTAAAATAAGGAATCGACTGAAAGATCATTGTTTTGCTTTGTGGCGGACTTCGGTAATTACTTGGGACGGCAGAGTTGTGCCTTGTTGTTTTGATAAGGATGCAGAATTTGAACTCGGGCAGTTAAATGGAAGCAGTTTTGCCGATGTTTGGAAATCAGGTAAGTATAATAATTTCAGGAATAAAATTTTAAGCAACCGAAAATCTGTTGATATGTGCTTAAATTGTACTGAAGGACTAAAAGTTAATATATTTGATATTGAACAGTAAAAGTTTTTATGATTACAACCTCGATAGAGAAAAAAGATACACAGGACGGTTTTTTCCGGAAGAATAAAACCGCAATAATTTTTGCAGCTAAAATAATGATTGCTGCAGGATTGTTGATCTATCTTGCCTCTTCGATTGAATACGGTAAAATTATTTCTGCAATTGAAAATGCAAACCTATTACTGATTGCTTTAGCTTTCCTTCTAAGCTTTGTTAATATTTATTTACAATATTATAAATGGCGTTTAACCTGCGGGCAGGTTCTTGAAGAAAAGAAGAAGTCAAAAATTTTAACTTCACTCTTCTATGGTTTCTCTGCGGGGATAATTACTCCTCTAAGAGTCGGAGAGTATTTTGGACGCGCAATCGTATTTAAAAATAAATCGCTGATACAGGTTACAGTTGCAACTCTTATAGATAAATTCTTCCCGATGATGATAGTTGCATTTGTTGGCTCAGTTACCAGCATACTGTTTTTCCATTTTTACTACAAGACAACAATTTACCTTACACTTTCTCTTTTTATTGTTCTCTTCACATTATTTTATTTCTTCGCAATGCTTCTATTAAGCAAAAGATTTTGGGATAGCATCTTCTTTTTGAGAATAAAAAAAATAACACGCTTTAAATCTGTAATTGAAAAACTGAAAGTGCTTAAATCCCTGGACAGAAAATATTTTTACAGGATGACTGTTGTTTCTCTCTCATTCTATTTTTGTTTTTTGCTTCAACTGGCAATACTTGTTTCTGCTTTTTCGCATAACTACAATTTTATAAATTACATCTGGGCGGGCAACCTGATAATGTTTACTAAAACAATAATTCCACCCATCTCATTAGGTGAATTAGGAATACGCGAAGGGGCATCGGTTTATTTTTTAACACAATTCGGCGAAACAGCATCGGTTGCATTTAATGCTTCAATATTTCTCTTCATTATTAACCTGCTTATTCCTGCGCTGGTAGGTTTAGTATTATTGTTAAAAAGAAATGATACTTAATCTTGTTCTTATCAAAATATTTATTCTTCTGCTTGCTCACTACATTTTTTTCTTAATGAAAATATTTTCAGGATTGAAGAAATTAAAACCTTCTGAATCTGCATCCATTCCGGACGAATTTATTTCAGTTATTGTTCCTTTCAGAAATGAAGAAAGAAATATCCTTGCAAATCTTAAATCAATCGAAACCCAGGATTATCCGAAGGAGAAATTTGAGATAATTTATGTTGATGATTCTTCGGAAGATAACTCACTTAATTTATTGCAGGATAATAAAATAGCTGATAATATTAAAGTGTTATCAGTTCCGGAAGAATTCTCTGTAAACGCTCATAAAAAGAGGGCAGTAAGGTATGGGATCGAGAATTCAAGCGGTAAAATTATTGTAACTACAGATGCAGATTGCGTGCATGATAAAAAGTGGCTTTCATCTTTAGTAAGTAATCTCGATGAAGAAACAGGATTTGTTTCGGGTCCCGTTGAGTTTATTGAAGGTGCCACTTTGTTTTCAAAAATTCAGAAACTGGAATTTGCAGGTTTGATAATTACAGGTGCAGGATTAATTGGTGCAGGCAATCCTACTATATGCAACGCAGCGAATATTGCCTACAAGAAAGAAGCCTATGATAATGTCGGTGGGTTTAAAAACCAGATGGATCTCTCATCAGGTGACGATGAACTCTTTATGCAGAAGATTGCAAAGGATTCTGATTACAAAGTAAGATTTTCAGTAAGTAAAAATTCTATTGTTAAAACTCATTCAAATAGAAACGTTACTGAGTTTTATCATCAAAGAAAAAGATGGGCGAGTAAAGGTTTGTTTTACGGAAATAAAAATTTAATAATAAAACTTGTACTGATTTATTTGTTCTATATTGGATTGGTTTTGCAGCCAATTTTTGCTGTAACTTTATCAGGCTACTTTTTCCTTTCACTAATTACTTCACTACTGCTCAAATCAATTTTTGAATATTTAATTCTTAATAGGGGCAAAAAAATATTATTCAACGATCTCTCCTTAAAACTATTTATAATTGTTGAGCTGTTACAGGTTCCTTATATAATAATTGCAGGATTGGTAGGCGCATTTGGCAATTTGAAGTGGAAAGAACGAAAAATTAAAAGATAATTTTTATTAAACATTTTTAACAAAGGTTAACAGATGGAATGGCTGACTGATCCACAGGCACTTATTGCTTTACTAACATTAACTGTGCTGGAAATTGTTCTCGGGATTGATAATATAATTTTCATATCAATTTTAACGGACAAACTTAATCCTGAAGAAAGAAAAAAAGGAAGACTGCTTGGGTTAGGTTTAGCAATGATAATGAGAATACTGCTCCTCTTTTCAATTTCTCTTATTATCAAACTAACTGCACCTTTATTTACTCTTTTTAATTTTGATATTTCCGGGAGAGATCTGATTCTTATTATTGGAGGATTATTTCTGCTTGCAAAAAGTACACACGAAATTCATTCAAAACTTGAGGGTGAGGAAGAAGTCCATAAAGTGAAGGGCAAAGTTACTTTCTTATCTGTTATCATCCAGATAACTTTACTCGATATTATTTTCTCTCTCGATTCTGTAATTACCGCTGTTGGCATGGCAGATCATCTTGGTGTTATGGTTACCGCGGTTGTAATAGCTGTTATCTTTATGATGATTTTTGTAGGACCTGTAAGTAATTTTATTGAAAAGCATCCTACAATAAAAATTCTTGCATTAAGCTTTTTATTATTAATCGGTTTTTCTCTTGTTGCCGAAGGATTGCATCAGCATATACCGAAAGGTTATATCTATTTTGCCATGGCATTTTCAGTTTTTATTGAACTGCTGAATCTTAAAGTAAGAAAAAAACGAATTCCGGTTAAGCTTAAGTCAATTATACCCGGTGCGTAAAAGCTAACTATTTGACATAATGAAATCTCTACTGTACTACAATTTCATAGTTCAATATAACCTTTATAAAAACCGCTTATAGATTTATCTGTCCCTCCAAACGATAATTAGTTTTATTTATTCTTAGAAACTATAAATTTATTGTGATTTCAAACTCATTCTAACAAAATGTGCAGTATAATAAAAGTTGATGTAAATCGATTAATTGGTAGTAAAAAATAAATTGAAAGCCAGGCAACAAAATAGCTTTGTCCTGAGTCTAAACATTATAACAAATTAAGTGACACATTATAACCCGGGAAGTCGTATGAAAATATTTTACTTTCTGTTATTTTTCATTCTCCTCACTAATTTTATATTAGCTTCGCCTTCAAAAGATCCTACAAAAACTGTAAGATCATATAAATTAAATGAATCCATTATTCTTGATGGTAAATTGACTGAATCCGTTTATCAAAATCCACCGATTAAAGACTTTACTCAAAAAGATCCGGATGAGGGTAAGCCGGCGACAGAAGAGTCAAATATGTGGATCTCCCACGATGAATCTAACATCTACTTCAGCGGACAATTCTTCGATTCTCAGCCCGACTCAATTGATTTATCATTAATGAGACGTGATGATATGACCGAATCCGACTGGATTTGGATTTTTTTGGATCCTTATAACGATGATAGAACCGGTTTTTATTTTGCTATAAATCCCGGTGGTTCTATATGTGATGGAACTCTTTATAACGATGGCTGGATGGATGATTCGTGGGATGGAATTTGGGAAAACAAAACAAGCGTTGATGAAAATGGCTGGTATGTCGAAGTTAAAATTCCCTTTACACAGCTTAGATTTAAAGAGGCGGAAGAAATGGTTTGGGGTGTGAATGTAAACAGGGATATTAAACGCAAACATGAAATGTCTTTTTATGTTATGGTTCCAAGTACAGAGAGCGGTTTTGTTTCTCACTTTGCAGATTTGACGGGATTGGATGGTATCAAACCAAAGCAGCGATTTGAATTCTTGCCATATATTGTACAAAAAGCTCAATATCTCACACACGAGGATGATGACCCATTTTATATAGGGAATCGGTACCAAACATCATTCGGGGGAGATTTGAAGCTTAGTCTCGGAAGCAATCTAAACGTTGATGCTACAATTAATCCCGATTTTGGGCAGGTGGAAGTAGATCCTGCAGTGATTAACCTTTCAGCTTTCGAAACTTTTTACGACGAGAAAAGACCATTCTTTATTGAGGGTGCTAATTTATTCCAATTTGGATATGGCGGTTCAAACAATAACTGGGGTTTCAACTTTAGCAATCCAACTCTTTTCTATTCCCGAAGAATCGGGCGCCCTCCACAGGGCAGTGTAACAACCGATGGTTACGTTGATTATCCGAACGAAACCAGCATACTTGGTGCTGCTAAACTAACCGGCAAGTTAGATGAAACATGGTCGGTAGGATTTTTAAGCGCTGTAACGGAAAGAACCAATGCAAGAATTCAATCAGATGAAACCGGTGAAATAGTTAAAGAAGAAGTTGAACCGCTGACTCACTATGGTGTGTTCCGAACTCAAAAGGAGTTTAACGAAGGAAAACAGGCATTGGGTATGATATTCACTACGGTGAATAGAAACTTAAGTGATCCAAACCTAAGGGATATATTAGGTAAAAATGCATATACATTCGGGGCTGATGGGTGGACGTTCCTGGATGAAGATGAAACTTATGTAATTACAGGATCGGTTATTGGATCTTACACGCACGGTTCTCAGGAATATATGATTAGACTGCAAGAAAAAGAGTATAGGTATTTCCAGCGACCGGATAAAACTTTTATGCTGCTCGATAGTAATCGTGCATCTCTTGCCGGAATATTTACAAGGTTTATGCTCAATAAACAGAAAGGTAACTTTTATATAAATGCTGCTCTCGGTACCGCTTCACCAGGCTTTGAATATAATGATCTCGGGTCCCAATGGTTTGCCGATAGAATTAATGGTCATCTTGTGTTGGGTTATCGCTGGTACGAACCGGATGAACTGTTTAGAAGAAAGAACATTTATCTTGCGTATAACAGGAATTCAGATTACGAA
>JAZGGS010000349.1:0-3435 GCA_036480595.1 Ignavibacteriaceae bacterium | reverse complement strand
TAGAATTGATGATGCATTGCGAGCGGGTTTCGGTTGGGAACTCGGACCTTTTGAAACATGGGATGCTATCGGTTTAGAAAAGTCGGTTAAAAAAATGGAAGAAGAAAATCTTAAACCGGCACAATGGATTTACGATATGCTGGAAAAAGGTTTCACTTCATTTTATAATATCGAAGATGGAAAAAAACAATTTTATGATAATACTTCTCATTCATTTAAAGAAATTCCCGGTAAAAGTGATTTTATAATTCTGGAAAACCTTCGTTCAAACAAACCAGTTTGGAAAAATATTGGCGCAACTTTGCACGATATCGGTGACGGAGTTCTAAATCTTGAATTCCAAACTAAAATGAATTCCATCGGTTCAGAGATATTAGAGGCAATAAATACATCAATCGAAATCGCCGAAAAAGATTTTAAAGGGTTGGTAATTGCAAACAATGGTCAACATTTTTCAGCAGGAGCCAACTTAGCAATGATGTTTATGCTTGCAACCGAGCAGGAATACGATGAAATTGATATGGCAGTTCGGCTGTTTCAGCAAGCAACAATGCATGTTCGATATTCAAGTGTTCCGGTTGTTGTTGCTCCGCATTCCCTGGCATTGGCTGGCGGTTGCGAAGTCTGTTTACATGCCGATAAAGTTGAAGCTTCTGCCGAAACATACATCGGTTTAGTTGAAGTTGGTGTTGGAATTATTCCTGCCGGCGGCGGAACAAAAGAAATGACGCTCCGTGCTTCCGACAGCTACAGAAAAAATGCAATTGAATTGCCCGAACTTCAATGGCGGTTTTTGAACATTGCTATGGCCAGAGTTTCCACTTCTGCGCACGAGGCTTTTGATATGAATATTTTAGTTGAAGGAAGAGATAATATTGTTATTAATCCTCACCGCTTAATTGTGCAGGCAAAAAAATCTGTTATTGATCTTGAAAACAGAGGATACACTCAGCCGATTCCAAGAGAAGATATTAAAGTGCTCGGAAGATCAGCATTATCGGTAATGCTTCTTGGTGCGTATTCATTTCATGCCGGCAATTACATTTCCGACCACGATAAAAAGATTGTTGAAAAATTAGCTCATATTATGAGCGGTGGGGATCTTTCTGCAAGCACATTAGTTTCTGAACAGTATTTACTTGATCTAGAACGTGAAGCGTTTTTAAGTCTGATTGGTGAAAAGAAAACACTTGAAAGAATCCAAAGCATATTAACGACCGGTAAACCTTTAAGGAATTAAAAAATTATTAATCATAAAAATTAAAAGCTAAAACAATGAAAGAAGCATATATAGTAGCAGGTTATCGCACGGCTGTTGCGAAAGCTAAAAAAGGTGGATTTCGTTTTTACAGACCGGATGATTTAGCAGTAAACGTTATTAAGCATTTGCTGAAATCTGTTCCAGAATTAGAGCCTAAAAGAATTGATGATCTGATTGTCGGGAATGCATTTCCAGAAGCTGAACAAGGTCTCCAGGTAGGCAGAATGATTGCATTAAATTGTTTACCGATCGAAGTTCCCGGTGTTACAGTAAACAGATATTGTGCTTCGGGAATTGAGACCATTTCCATGGCGGTTGCACGTATTCGATCCGGAATGATGGATTGCGTTATTGCCGGAGGAATCGAATCGATGACGATGGTTCCGATGACCGGATGGAAACTTGCCCCGAATTATACAACGGCAAAAGATTATCCCGGTTATTATATGGGAATGGGTTTAACCGCCGAAAAGGTTGCAAAGGAATATAATATTTCGCGTGAAGACCAGGATGAGTTTGCATTTAACTCACACATGAAAGCGCTAAATGCATTGAAAGAAGGATACTTTAAAGATCAGATTGTGCCTGTTGAAATTGAAGATGTTTATCTTGAAAATGGAAAGAGAACGGTAAGCAAGTTTGTTGTAGATGTTGATGAAGGACCGCGTGCCGATACTTCAATTAAAGCTCTTGCAAAATTAAAACCGGTTTTTGCCGAAGGTGGCACGGTTACAGCAGGAAACTCTTCACAAACTTCAGATGGCGCTGCCTTTGTTTTAGTTATGTCTGAAGATATGGTGAAAGAGTTAAATTTAAAACCAATAGCAAAATTAGTTTCTTATGCGTTAGCAGGAGTTGATCCTACATTAATGGGTATCGGTCCGATTGAAGCTGTTCCGAAAGCATTAAAGAAAGCAAATATGAAATCAGATGATATGGACCTAATTGAATTGAATGAAGCATTTGCATCACAATCATTAGCTGTTATTCGTACACTCGGATTAAACCAGCAAGTTGTAAATGTTAACGGCGGTGCTATTGCTTTAGGTCATCCATTGGGTTGTACCGGAGCCAAGCTTTCTGTACAAATACTTAATGAATTGAAACGAAGAAATAAAAAATATGGAATGGTTACAGCTTGTGTTGGCGGCGGACAAGGAGTTGCAGGCATTTATGAATTGTTAAACTAAAAAATTGTGAAAAGAAATTCTATTATCAAAAATAAAGGCAGATAAAATGTTAGAAGAATCAAAAATTGCAGTTGGATTAAAAGGCGGAGAATTCCTGATAAAAGATACTGATCCGCAAACAGTTTTCATTCCCGAAGAATTGAATGAAGAACAAAAAATGATGACTGAAGCTGCCGGAGAATTTGTAGAAAAGGAAATCTGGCCAAAGCTGGATGCAATTGATAAACAGGAGGAAGGATTAACTGTAAGTCTTCTGCAAAAAGCAGGTGAACTGGGATTGCTTGGAGTTTCTATCCCGGAAAAGTACGGTGGACTCGGAGAAGATTTTAATACAAGCACTGCGCTTTTATTCGAGATGGGCGCAAGTCATTCGTATAGCGTCTCCTATGCTGTTCATACAGGAATTGGCTCGCTGCCTATTCTTTATTACGGAACAGAAGAGCAGAAGAAAAAACATTTGCCAAAGCTTGCCAGCGGCGAGTTGATGACAGCTTATTGCTTAACCGAACCAACATCCGGCTCCGATGCTCTTTCTGCCAAAACCACTGCAGTACTTTCTGAAGATGGAAAGCATTACACACTTAACGGGCAAAAGATGTGGATAACGAACGGTGGCTTTGCAGATATTCTTATAACGTTTGCACAGGTTGAAGGTGATAAATTTACCTGTTTCATAATCGATGCTGACTCGGAAGGATTTAATCGAGGTGAGGAGGAAAATAAACTTGGAATAAAAGGATCATCTACATGTGCACTCTTCCTGGATAATGTTAAAGTTCCTGTTGAAAATGTTCTGGGTGAAATTGGAGAGGGACATTACATTGCATTTAATATCTTAAATGTTGGAAGGTTTAAACTTTGTGCGATGACAACTGGCAGTGCAATAAAAGTTGCTACAATTGGAATTCAATACGCAAATACAAGAAAACAGTTCGGGCAGCCGATCTCAAGCTTTGGTGCAATTAAGTATAAAATTGCTGAGCA
>JAZGGS010000348.1:0-6883 GCA_036480595.1 Ignavibacteriaceae bacterium | reverse complement strand
ATAGAATACATCGATCTGCCGGATCATCTTGCCGATAAATACCAGTACTTTACCGAAGCAAACACTGGCAAACTAAGGAATGCAGGATATAATAAGCCAGTAAGTTCTTTAGAAGATGGTATAAATGATTATGTTAAAAATTACTTGTTGGGTAAGCGGTTCCTGGGAATGTAACCCCTAGTTATAAGGAACCTCTTCGTCATCATCAAATATATCTTTTTCAGGATCTATTCCCGGAATATCTCCTTCAACTATATCTTTATCGGTAGGTTCTTTATCAAAAGGATTTTCATCTTCCTCTTCTTCTTCGTTGTAATAATCGTCATCTTTTTCTATATCATCATCCTCATCATCGTTTTTATCTTTAGCTGCGTGCAAAATATAATCATCCTTTGCAAACGGAAACATCCGGTCATCATTGGCATCGGTCTCTTCCCCTGTCCAAAGAATGCTTAACGGGTTAAGCTCTTCTGTGTTCATCTGGCTGTTCTCCAATTTTATTTGTTCATCATTTACTTGCACATTTAAAGGCATGCCGGAAATATTTGAAGAAAATTTTTTATTATCAAATTAATTTTTTTCTTTCCCTGCATAAACATTTTCACATATCAACAGAAGTTAAAACTTAAGCCGGTTTTGTTATATTGTCAACTCATTTTACAACTAAAAATTATTGCCCTTATGAAACTTGCGACACTCTGTTACGTCCAGGATAAAAAAACAAATTCAACATTAATGTTACACCGTGTAAAAAAGGAAAACGACTACCATCACGGAAAATGGAACGGGTTGGGCGGGAAGTTCGAGCCCGGCGAAAGCCCTGAAGAATGTGCTGTAAGGGAAGTTAAGGAAGAAAGTGGTTTGAATGCCAAATCAATTAAGATGAAGGGTTTTATAACTTTTCCAATTTTTGACGGCATAGAAGACTGGTATGTTTTTTTGTTTGTTATTGATGATTATGACGGCGAACTGATTGACTCGAACGAAGGTAACCTGCGGTGGATACCAAATGAAGAACTAATCAATATAAATCTTTGGGATGGGGATAAATATTTTATTCCATGGCTTTTCGAAGATAAATTTTTTAGTGCAAAGTTTATTTATGAGAATGAAAGGTTTGTGGAACATGAAGTTAATTTTTATTAATCGCTGCTACAGGTTTGCTTTTAATATTAAAACTGCACTATGAAAACATTTGCAGAAAAGGCCGTTAAGTTTTTTGCGGGTCTTAATAAACCGAAAAAGCTCCCCGGCGAAACTGATCTTATAAATCCTTACATAAATGAAGATGTTAGAATTGTTATGAGTCAATTCTTTAAAAAATATTTTGATGATAACAGGGAAAGAATTTTTATAATAGGAATTAATCCCGGAAGGTTTGGTGGAGGATTAACAGGAATTTCCTTTACAGATCCAATTGCGCTGAAAGAAGAGTGCGGAATTGATAATAACCTGGGTAAACAAAAGGAACTATCAAGTAAATTCATTTATAAGTTTATAAACGCATACGGCGGACCGGCAAAGTTCTATTCCAAATGTTTTATAACTGCTCTTTACCCCATGGCAATTATTAAATATGGAAAGAATTTTAATTATTATGATACTGTTTCTCTTTACAAAACGTTAAAACCGCATATTGTTGAATCGCTGTGCGAGCAGGTTAAACTTGGAGCAAAGCGTGATTTTGCTATTTGCCTGGGCAAGAAAAATGCAACATATTTAAATGAAATAAATAATGAACATAGTTTCTTCAAAGAAATAAGGGTTCTCGATCATCCAAGGTATATAATGCAATACAGGTTAAAGCGGGTTTACGATTATATTGATCAATATATATCTGCAACAGGAAAATAAATTTTGGTTCATTATCAAAAAATTGAAATGGAGATAATATTTTAATTATATTTGAGGTAAATCTTTCTATAAAGACATAAAAATGAAGAGTCATTTTAGCGCAATAATTTTTTCACTTGCAATTATTTTAACCGCAGTTATTCTTACCAACGCATACAAGAACAGGTTTAGCAGTAACGACCAAATTAATGTTACCGGGTTAAGTTCAAGAGATTTTGTGTCCGACCTGATCGTATGGAACGGCTCGTTCACAAAGAAAAGTCTTGATCTAAGGAGCGCATACTCAAGGTTGAATGAAGATAGAGACAAGATCAAGGATTACCTTTTATCAAAAGGAGTAAAGGAGAGCGAGCTGGTTTTCTCTTCGGTAGATATAGCCAAAGATTTTGATTATTCTTACGACCGGCAGGGAAACAGGAACAGTACTTTTACAGGTTACCGGCTTACCCAAAAAGTACAAATAGAATCGCGGGCAGTTAATGAGGTTGAGAGCATTTCGCGCGAGGTAACCGAGCTAATAAATCTTGGTGTTGAGTTTTATTCGAGCAGCCCGGAATATTATTACACAAAGCTGGATGAATTAAAAATAGAAATGATTGCTGGGGCAACCGAAAACGGGCGCGTACGTGCAGAAAGGATTGCAGAAAACGCAGGTGCAGATCTTGGAAATCTTAAAAGTGCAAAGTTGGGTGTCTTCCAGATCATCGCACAAAACTCAAACGAAGATTATTCCTGGGGTGGTTCCTTTAACACATGGTCTAAACGTAAAACCGCTACCATTACCATAAAGCTTACTTTTGGAGTAGATTAAACTACGAATTTATTCTTTTTAGAAAACCGGCAATTTTTTCATTTACAAAATCTGCCTTTTCAATCGGAGCCATATGTCCTGCGCCTTCAATCAAAACAAATTCCGAACCTGGAATTTCATCTGCCATCGGTTTCATCACGGTTGGCGGAGAAATCTTATCTTTGCTGCCGCATATTACAAGCGTTGGTATTTTTATTCCTGGTAAAAGTTCTGTTGTATCGGTTCTGCCGGCCATTGCCAACAGACATCCTTTAACACCAACCGGATCACTTTTTAAAGATCTGCTTACAACTTCTCCATATTTTTTTCCTGATTCATTTATAAAACTATCTGCAAAGCAGTTTGCAACAAATTCTTCTATAAACAATTCAAACTGACCGTCGTTTATTCTTTTTATTGCGTCAGCCCGCTTTAGTTTAGTTTCGTTATCATCCGCAACCGACTTTGTATCGCATAATATCAGCGCACTAAACATGTTCTCTATTCTTCCCATTGCTCTAAGCGAAATATAACCACCCATAGATAACCCGCACAAAACCGGTTTGTTAAGTTCCATCCTGCAAACTACTTCTTCAAGATCATCAACAAACGTTTCCATGGTAAACTGTCCATCTCCTGCGGGTGATTCACCTAAGCCGCGTACATCGTATCTAACAAAAAAATAACTGCTACTTAATGCTTTACCCTGTGCATCCCACATGTAGTGATCAAACGGGAAACCATGTACAAACAGAATTGCTTTATTTTCTTTATTTCCATCGGCAAAAACCGGAAGGTTATTAATTTTACTATTCATAGCTTTTATTAGTATTTTTTAGAAAATTAGTTTTGAATTATATATAATCTAATACATTTATTGTTTTAAGTTCATATGAAGATTGCTTTTGTTTCAACCGAGGCGGTACCTTATGCTAAAACAGGCGGACTTGGGGATGTTGCCGGTTCTCTGCCAAAGGAGCTTGAAAAACTGGAGTGTGAAGTAAAATTATTCATTCCAAAGTACTTTACTATTGATGAAGAGAAGTACGGTTTGCGTTACAGCTGGGATATTGGGGAAATGCCAATTAGAATTAATGAACAAATACGTGCTGCTCATCTTCACCAGGCAAAGCTGCCCGGATCAAATGTTGAAGTTAACTTTATTGATTGTCCACACTATTTTCATCGCAAACGAATTTATACTAATGATGCGGACGAAGACGAAAGGTTTATCTTATTTTCCAAAGCTGTAATAGAAACAGTTCAAAGAATGCAGTGGGCGCCGGATGTTATCCATTGCCACGATTGGCAAACAGGTCTTCTCCCACTATTTATAAAAGACAATTATAACTGGGACAGGATCTTTGATAAAACTTCCACGCTGTTTACAATTCATAACATTGGTTACCAGGGAAGATTTTCAAAATCAACCATGTTGAGTGCCGAATTAAGCAGAGAGTTATACTACCCTGGCGGACCAATTGAGTTGGAAGGTTCTGTTTCTTTTATGAAAACCGGAATTGTGTTTGCCGATTTAATAAGCACGGTAAGCAACAAATATTCACACGAAATTCTTACCCCGGAATATGGCGCAGGATTGGAAAAAACTCTCATGACAAGGAAGCCAGACCTTTACGGCATTTTAAATGGTGCTGATTATTGTGTTTGGAATCCTGAAACAGATACTCACATTCCTTACAATTATTCAATATATGATCTTAGCGGTAAGCTAAAAAACAAAAAGTATTTGCTTGAACATTTTAAGATGCCCTTTAATGAAAAGGTACCATTAATCGGTATGGTTGCCCGGTTGGTTGCCCAGAAAGGTTATGATATATTCGCTGAAGCAATAAATGAATTGATGACACTTAATGCGCAATGGATAATACTTGGAAGCGGTGAGGATAAGTATGAGTTGATGTTCAGAACGCTGGCAAATAACCTGCCGCATAAAGTTGGTGTTTATACCGGTTACAACAACGAGCTTTCTCATTTAATTGAAGCCGGGGCAGATATGTTCCTTATGCCTTCGCGTTATGAACCTTGCGGGCTTAACCAGATTTACAGTTTAAAATATGGTACGGTACCAATTGTTAGAAAAACCGGCGGGCTTGCAGATACTGTACACGATTGGGATGAGCTACGCGGTTACAACCTGAATACTGGAACCGGATTTTCTTTTAACGATCATACCAATTATGCATTATTTAAGAGTGTAGAACGGGCAGTTAATTGTTTTAGCGTAAAGAGTGCATGGAAAATGATTCAATCGAATGGAATGAAAAAAGATTATTCCTGGAAACATTCTGCAGAACAATATATTGAATTGTATAAGTTGGCTAAAGATAAACGTGTTTAAAAAGTTATTGCGTGCCCAATTGAAAAATAGAAAAGTATGTCTCCCCAGCTAAGCGGGTTTTCCAGAAGATCTTTTCTAAGCAGGAAGCTTCTTCCAATTGAAAAATCAGCGGGACCAATCGGTGTATCGAATGAAACGGTTCCACCAATACCATGTTTCAAATCCTTAAACCTGATTAATTCCTGGATTCTCCAGGTTGCTCCCAAATCATATCTGAACCATAAGTAGGTATCAAAAAATATTTTAAAAGGAAGTTTGTACTGGTACATTAAAGAAGCCAGCGCAATTTGTCTTCCCCTGTATTCGTCTTCGTGTGCACCAAAAAACGAGTGCTGACCGCCAAGTGTAAACTGCTCGCTTAGTGGAAGTGTTTTATCTCCGAAGCCAATGTGTATCCGCGAAGCCAGCACATTACTTTTGCTAAGTTTAAAAAGATGCCTGAAGTCCATCGCAACAAGAATAAAACCCTCATCGCCGCCTAAAAAACTCTGCGCTGTTTCGTAATAACCATCAAAATAAATCCCGTCGTCGGGATACGGATATTTATTCCTGCTGTCTATAATTGCTCCTATTTTAAGACTAACAATTTTTGTTTCATACGGTTCAACCGGGCTGCCCTCAATGTTTTTTGCCCTATCTATCTGGTATTTACCTGTAAAAATAAGTTTGCCGAATTTTTCAATCTGTGTACCAAGGGAAAGTGAAGCGCCGTAAAATATCTGTCTGTACTCTCCTGTTTTTGTACTTGTAAATGTTTTCTCGGTTGCAGAGGGGGTTCTTTCATAAACACCAATATCATTAAACTTGTAGTAAGCATTAATTTTATATGTAAGGTAAGTGTTAAAAACCCTGTGCGATATGAGCTCCAGGATGTATGCCCTGTTACCTGCGCCGCTAAAAAGAAAAAGACCGATTTCAGTTCCATCGCCAAAAAGGTTTACATTTCTAAGGTCTAGACCAAGCTGTGCTTTGTAAACGTTATTAACTAAAAAACCTATTTTAAGAAGGCTTGAAACACGCTCCTTCAATGAAAGCTTTAAAATGTTTTCTTCTTCTGTTTCTGTAACGGAAAGGTTTATATCATTGAACAACCCGGTACTTCTAAGACTTGTTAATCCCTTCTTAACAACATCATAAGAAAAATAATCGCCGGCTTTTACCGGGAATTCTCTTTCAATAACCGTTTCACTCGTGTTTGCATCAATAATTACTTTGCTTATAATGCCATCGTTAAAAAACACCTGTAGATGTCCGGTGGTTTTATCAAACTCAATGCCGGTACATTTTGCAAGCAAATATCCGTTCTTACGATAATATTTTAAAACCTCTATAATGCTGTAAACAATCTCGCGCGGCTTATATGCCTTCCTCATATGGTAATTTAACATCGAATCTATTTTCGATTTTTCTATTCCGTTCCCGCTTACAATCAATATAGAATTAACAACTGCTGCAGGCGCATAAACAAATTTAAGATTGGCAGAATCTTTATGCTGGATGATATTTGCCTGGATATCTTCAAACAATCCGGTTTTATATAAGGTAAGTAAATCAAACAAAATTGTTGAGTTTGAAACGGAATCAACTGATGAATATTTATTGTAAAGGGTATTGATTAATTGAGAGGTGTCTCTATCGCAAAAAATATTCCTAATATAAAAACTTTCGGATTTTATTTGCCCGAAAGTGAAGGAATCAATCTTTGCTTTTATTATTGAAATATGTGGAAGGGCGCTCTTATAACCTTTAATAATTAACGAATCTATATTAGTAAAGTTTATTGCCGAACTATTTTCTATGTTCGGTTCTATAACAATATCGGCAACGGAAAGCATTTCCTTATCCAGCCGCTTCATGGGTATGCTCACCGTTTGATCCAC
>JAZGGS010000347.1:0-2846 GCA_036480595.1 Ignavibacteriaceae bacterium | reverse complement strand
GTAAGACCACGAAATTTTGGATTTGCTCAAAATAGATTAGATGTTAAACATTGGTTTGAGTGATATTTAGTGCTTTAACAGAAGATATTGTTAGACGAAGTAATTTAAGGGAGAGAAAACTCCCTTTTTTGTTTTGGGTGAAGCCACATCTTAATTAATAATAATCAGTTTTAAAAGCGGGAGGTTTAATATGAGCAACACTAATAATCATATGCTCATAGTTTACTAGATAATCCGGTTCATAGTGCCGAGTCTTGCCATTCGAAGTTATTCAAAGTAGTTTGCAGTCGTAAAATCTTACACGGAAAGAGATATGAAAGCAATAATATTTGAGGACTTTGGTGCATCACTAAAAATTGTTACTGTTACAGATCCCACCCCAGGCGATGATGGAGTTGTTATCAAGTTAATGGCAAGTGGAATATGTCGTAGTGATTGGCACGGTTGGTTAGGTCGAGACCCGGATATAACTAAGTTGCCCCACGTTCCGGGTCACGAACTTGCAGGTATTGTTGAAGAGATTGGAAAAGATGTTACACAGTGGAAAAGAGGTGATAGAGTAACCGTACCATTCGTTTGTGGATGTGGTTCGTGTCCTGAGTGCAAATCCGGAAACCATCATATCTGTGACAATCAATTTCAGCCCGGGTTTACTCATTGGGGGTCTTTTGCTCAATATGTATCTATAAAGTATGCAGATACAAATCTTGTTTGTCTGCCCGATGAAATTGATTTTATAACCGGGGCAAGCCTTGGGTGTCGATTCAGCACATCATTCAGAGCCATTCAATCACAGGGAGGAGTTAAGCCAGGTCAGTGGGTTGCTGTTCATGGTTGTGGTGGAGTGGGGTTATCAGCAGTTATGATTTCTAATGCCTTAGGTGCAAATGTGATTGCTATAGATATAAATTCAGAAACGTTGAACCTTGCTAAATCATTAGGCGCTAACATTTTAATAAACGCTAAAGATAAGGCAGATATTGTTGGGGAAATTCGTGAAGTAACTGGCAGGGGTGCACATGTATCTATAGATGCACTTGGCAGTGTAAATACATGTTCAAATTCAATACTTTGCTTAAGGAAAGGCGGTCGTCATGTGCAAGTGGGTTTAATGGTTGCTGAAGATTATTTGCCACGATTGCCAATGGATCAAGTTATAGCAAAAGAGCTTCAGATTTATGGCAGTCACGGAATGCAAGCAAACAAGTATGGTAGTATGTTAAAGATGATTAGCTCTGGTAAGTTAAACCCCGGTTTACTAATAGGTAAGACCATACGGTTAGAGGAAGCACCAAAAGAATTGGAGCAGATGGATCATTTTGATGCTTTAGGAATTACTGTCATTGATAGATTTTAATAGATCTATCTCCTTCCATCATCCCAAAGTATTTTGTTGATCAACTTGTATTGTTGTAAACGCTCCATTTGCTTGGTGGTTGCTAATGAGTTTGTGGCTTGCCTTTGTATTGTTGTTTGTTGTTATTTGGCGATCAATATTTGATAATTTGTGCTATTAAATTTAATTTCCCAATTGGAGTATGGTTCTCTATTCCTGTTAAATATTAGTTATAAAGCTTAAAACATTTAAATATTAGAAGGAGAAAATATAATGAGTAAAGGTCGGGACGCTAAAAAGGGATCAAAGAAAGAACCGAAGAAAACCATAAAAGAAAAAAAGGCGGCTAAAAGAGAAAAGAAAAAGGGGAAAAAATAACAGGGAATCTTCTATTAATAATTCAAATGGTAAGGTGGGTTTTAATCCGGTTCAAATGAAGCATAAGATAATTTAGATAACCTTCAGCCATTTAACTGGATTTCTCGTTATACCCTCTTATAAATAAAGAATCGCTAATGGATACTGACAGAATGAATGCTAATAACCCCCGCCTATGTTATTAAGCAGAGATTGATGAATGGGAAATATGTTAGGGAAATTATCAATCCCTCCTTCCACATATACCCCTCTACTTCCACTCATCATTAATATCCTCATTTAGAGTAACAAATAATTACGTTACCCCATCATAATATATAAAAGCCATTCATCCGGCTACCTTCGGTAGCTAAGAGAGGCTTTAATTTAATATTAAAAAGAGAAGGAGATAAAAAATGCACTGGAAAAAATTAGTACTTGTTATGGCAATTCTCACCTTCCTCTTACTCATTGCCTGCTCTGAGGAAAGCAATCAAATTACTGCACCACAAAACAATGTTAACAACGATGAAATAATTGGCACTTGGTTGTTAACAGAAATCCAATATCCATCCGGTGGAAATACCATTACAGTACTGCCTGAGAATATTGGAATATCGATGACCCTAAAATTCTTTGATACTAAAACGGGGCAGATGATAAAAATTGAAAAAGGTTCAACCAATATTGATGTATTTATATGGAACAATTTGGGACCGGTTGTAGAAATCATTGATGATGATGGTGATTGGGAAACGTTGAGATGTGAATTTATTGAAAGTAATTTACATATAGAATATGGATTTGAAACCAATGAAGGTAATATGGTACTTGCTTCATATGTGTTTGAAAAGGAGACATAGAAAAGCCGGCTAAAAATTAATTACGGTGTGAGGTATAAACTAAACACAGGACTTTACCTATTACATCACACAATAATAAAAAACCCCCGCCTATGTTATTAGGAAGGGGTTAACTTCACACAAAATAGAGTTGATTCATGCACCTTATGTTTTTTTAGAGCGGAAGAATCTGGACACTAAAAGTTGACTCGGACATATTCCAGTAATAGCCGCAAAAATAAAAGCCACAGCAGGCACATAAAGAAGCCAATGAACAATTGAAAATCCAGTTAGATATATGCCCAACCATA
>JAZGGS010000346.1:0-3884 GCA_036480595.1 Ignavibacteriaceae bacterium | reverse complement strand
TTGAAAATACAGCAAATGCTCTTAATGAAATTTTTTCCGAGTTAAATGAAATTAAAAACGGGGTGAATGAAGAAGAACTGCAATTTGCAAAGTCATCCATTATTAGAAAGTTTCCGGCAAACTTTGAAAGTTACGGACAGGTTGCTTCCAATTTTGTGGGCAAAATAATTTACAGGCTGCCGGATGATTATTTTGAAACCTACATCGAAAAAATTAAAGGTGTAAAACTGCCGGAAGTAAACGAAACTGCTAACAAAAGTATTTTTCCCGGCTCGCTGTTAACTGTTTTAGTCGGCGATTACAAAAAAATTAGTGAGCAATTAAAAACAGGTAAATACGGTGAGATAGTAAAGCTGAATTACCAGCAGTTCCCGGAAATAAGCTAAGCTGATTAATCCTCAATTAGCGAAGGATTAATAAATTTAAAACCAACCTTCCTGTATCTTACAATTTCGGGCAGCAGTAATCTAAATTCTTCTACATTAGAAAGAATGATCAGTTTATCTTCTGCAAGCTGTTTAAATATACTATCGAAGCTGTTAATTAAATCTGTCTCTTCATCATTTTCCAATTGATGGAATGCACTTTTAAGCAATAGTTTTATATTCCGCTTTTTTAGTTCGGCTGATATTACCGGGAAAACTTTCGAGCGGAAAATTTCGGAGTCATCATCAATAACAAAAAATGTTGCTTTAGAAAAAGTACCTATTATTGATTTAACCGAATTCAAAATCCTGTTGTTTGAATAATCTTCACTTAATTTAAACTCAAGGTCATCAATCTCATCATTTAAAAGAAGAGCAAACTCTTTGCTTTTATTCAAAATAAATTTGCTATGTTTTTTATTTTCTTTAGATGGAATTAATAAAACCGCAAATGATTCGGGCACATCGAACAACAATGAATCTTCCTGATCATCAAACGAAATAACTTCAATTAAAAATCCAACCGATCCCCTTTTGCGAACAAGGTCTTTATCATAATCAATATCAGAAGTTAGTTTAAGGAAGCCGCCGGAATATATTTCCAGTTTTGTCTTACTTCCCATTTTTTTCTCAATTGATTTTATTTCAACACTGTCACTGGAAATTTCGGTTTTAATTTCGCTTATCAGGGCAGGTATTGGAAGATCCGGTGGGAGTTTTATTTCGTAGAATGAAAAAAGCGAATCGGTTTTATTTGATAACTTCCTTACAACTATCCAATCTTCTTCCAAACCAAAATTATTAACTGCTTGTAAAAAGTGATTGTTAATTTCCAATCCGCTCAATACCAATGCTTCGTGTTCCGGGTTGGCTTTAGGTAGCAGTTTGTTCAGCAATAAATTTGAAACAAGCAGAAGAATCGCAACAGCAAAAAGCATGTATACTGTTCTTCTTTTTGCAGAAGGAGAAATCATTTAAATATTAACTAACGATTTTTATTATCTGTTTTTAAATGCAGGTTTTCTTTTTTCAAGGAAAGCCGACGTGCCTTCCTTAAAATCTTCCGTTCCGCAGCAAAGCGCAAATAGATCAGCTTCAAATTTTAAACCTTCGGCAAGCCTCATATTATCTACAGCTTTAACTGCTTTTAAAGCATTACGAATTGCCTGTTGCCCCTTACTTGCAATTTTTCCTGCCAGTTTCATGGCATTTTCCATTAATTCCGATTGCTGATAAACATGGTTCACCAACCCGAGCCGCAAGGCTTCGTTTGCGTCTATCATATCGCCGGTAAGAATATATTCTGCTGCCCTGCCCGAATTTATCTGCCGGGTTAAACGTTGTGTCCCGCCGTAACCCGGGATTATTCCAAGGTTTACTTCCGGCTGCCCGAACCTGGCATTGTCGCTCGCAACCCTGATATGACAAGCCAGTGCAAGTTCGCAGCCGCCACCAAGTGCAAAACCGTTTACAGCGGCAATAACAGGTTTTTCAGACTTTTCAATTTTAGAAAAAACCGACTGCCCGAATTCTGCAAACTCTTTTGCAGTTATCATATCAAGTGAATTCAGTTCTTTTATATCTGCCCCTGCAACAAATGCTTTCTCGCCGCTGCCTGTTAAAATAATAACCGAAATACTATCATTATTATTTAATTCATCAAACACCGCACCTAGTTCTTTGATGGTTTGTTCGTTCAGAGCATTAAGTTTATTAGGACGATTAACCGTTACAGTTGCAACCGGTTCTTTTATTTCGATTAAAAGGTTTTCGTAATTCATTTTTTTTCTTATAAATTTATTAATAAAGGTAATCTTACATTTAAATTGAAAGCAAAGTACTGGTTTGAATTATAATAATTGTACGAAGCCATTATCTCAAGTAAAAACATTGAGATGCCAACCCCCACACTCCCTCCAAAAGCAGAAATTTCTTCTTTAAAATTTGTTCTTCCGGAATCAATTTTAAACTCGTGTAATTTTTGTATATAAGCATATGAAGCAGCAAGCTCCAGCACGGGAATAAGCGGAACAATATCATCAAAAATAGGACTGAGGAAATAACGGATACCGATCTGTACAGGTATCAATTTTGTTGAAATGTTGGAATAATCTGTTGCCTGGTAAAAATCCTGTGAACCGGGATATTGTTCTAAGCCGATCCTGCCAAAAATAAAAAAGGGAAGGTAATCGCTGTCTGTATAAGAAAGTTCAAGGTTAAAACCGTAACCAAGATCGGTTGAGGAGGAGAAACTTCCCACGGGAAGCCGCGGACCAACACCAACAGCAATAAAAACTCCCTGTGCTTTACTTGCAGGAAGCTTTTCTGCAAATAAAACTGGGGGAAAGATTAATAAGAAAATTAAAATAGTTTTTTTCATTTACCCGGTTTATTATCAATCAAAAAATACAAAAAAACATCCTGTGCTGAAATTGTTTTGCACATATAGTTAAAAGTTATTTTGCATCTGTTCATTCTTGTATTCTGTCCCTACACCAAATTTATTTATCAATTCGCCGCCGTACTCAGCGGTTTTATAAATGAAAAAAATCCCAATTGCTGCAAACAGGATAAAGAAATATTTAATAACTCCATGAAATTTTTTCTTCACAACAAGGATCGTTCTGAGCACAGCTAAAAAAACAAAAAACCAGGTTGTAATGTTTACATAAAACTGATGCGAATTAAAAATGTTACTGCTGGCGTCGTTCCAGTGTTGATAATCTTCGAACGCCTGGTTTCCGGTTAGTACAGAAATAAATATTCCGATAATTCCTATAATCAGAAGGATATATGCACTTTGGGTAAATAACTTTCTATTAAAAACAATTCCTATTATTTCTAGGAGAGAATATGTGACCAGTAATGCGATAGGAAAATGAACAACTTGTGTGTGAAGATCTGCTAAGAATTCCATAATTCTTTTTTACTATAATTTTAATACTTTATTAAAATAAAAACTATGCAAATTTATCCGCAAAGGACTGATCCGCCGTTAACATTAAGAATTTCTCCGGTAATGTGTGATGCAAGTTCCGATGCAAGAAACAGTATGGGGCCTGCAACTTCTTCAGGCATAGCAATTTTTTTTAGAGGAATATCGTTACAAACTTTTTCAAAAATTATTTTATCATTCAAGCTCTCTTTTGTCATATCGGTTATAACCCAGCCGGGTGCTACACAATTAACATTAATATTGTATTCACCTAATTCTGCAGCAAGTGATTTTGTAAATGATATCATTCCGCCTTTTGAAGCAGCGTAGTGAGAATGAAAAGCTTCTCCTCTTTGTCCGGCAGTTGAAGCAATATTAATGATTTTTCCGGATCCATTTTTTTTCATACCGGGAACTGCATATTTTGTAAAAAGGAAAGCTGCGGTCAGATTTATTTTTAAAGTTTCTTCCCATTCTTCAATAGTCATTTTACTAACCTCTGCTTCTTTCCAAATGCCCGCGTT
>JAZGGS010000345.1:0-3943 GCA_036480595.1 Ignavibacteriaceae bacterium | reverse complement strand
GTGCGGTTAATGTACCAACCGCTGGCAAAGCAAAAAACTGATAGTACAAACCAAACTGCAAAATTTTGTTCACCAAAATTGAACAGGTCTGTGTTAAGAAAGTTTGATGAGAAGATAAGCAGACCCAACAAAGTGGGAATCGAATAATTTACCAATGCATTTTTTATCATTGTATTCTCTTTATTACTTCTTTCATTATCAAAGTCATTTTAGGTTCAGCTTCCATAGCTGTTGCAATTATTTCTTTTACGTTAACCGGTTTTAATGAATCGGGGAAACACTCATCTGTTACAATACTGATTCCCAAAACTTTCATTCCCATATGATTTGCAACTATGCTTTCAGGGATTGTAGACATTCCAACTACATCTGCACCAATAGCTCTTAAAAACCTGTACTCAGCTTTTGTTTCCAGGTTAGGACCCGGAACAGAAACATAAACGCCCCGCTGAACTTTAATTTTATTTTCCAGCGCAAGTTCTTCCGCTATTTCAATCAGTTCCTTGCTGTACGGCTCACTCATATCGGGGAACCGTGGTCCAAGGTCACCTTCATTTTTACCGATGAGCGGATTATCACCCAGTAGATTTATATGATCGTTCATCAACATAATATCGCCGCGTTTGTAAACGGGATTCATTCCACCGCAAGCATTGGATACAAGCAAAGTTTTTACACCGAGGAATTTCATCACTCTTACCGGGTAAGTTATCTGTTTCATCGAATAACCTTCGTAGTAATGAAACCTGCCCTGCATTGCAACCACGTTTTTACTATTAATAGTTCCAAAAATTAATCTACCGTGATGCGATTCAACGGTTGATAGGGGGAAATGCGGAAGCTCTTCGTATTCTATTTCGTGTTTTACATTAATCTCTTTTACAAGCCCGCCCAAACCAGTACCAAGAATTATTCCTACAGGATACTCTTCCTTTGTAAACCTCCTTATAACATCAACAGTTTCATTTATTTTATTTGTTAAGTTGCCCATAATTTTTTACAGAAGTTTATCTACAATATCATCCACGTCGATATCAACATTTTTCTGCGTTTCAGTCTTTTTCGGTTGAACCTGTTCTTCCCCGGCTTCTTTAACTTTGCTCTCTAAAAGATGTGCCTGGGAATTTATAATCGATTTTAATTTGGCTACAATTAAATTTCTTTCTTCCCTAAGATTTACCACAGCATTGCGGATATCGTTTGCTTCCTGCTTTACCTTCTCTAGGATTTGCGAAGCTTTAATTTCTGCCTCTTTCATCATCAGGTTGGTTTGTTTCTTTGAAGACTCAATTGCTTTGGAAGATGACTCTTGTGCCTTAAGCAAAGTATCCTGCAAGTTTTTTTCAATACTCCTAAACTCAGCAACCCGCTGATTAAGAGATTCAACTTTTTCCTTTAAGCTTTCGTTTTCCTGGATAAGCGAATCAACGTCACTTGCAATTTTATCAAGGAATACCTGCACTTCTTCGGGGTCGAAACCCCTTAGTGATTTAGAAAATTCCTGTTTTTTTATTAGTAAGGGAGAAAGTTTCATAACTGCTCCTGTTGTTTTGTATAATCTCTCTGTCCAAAAATAGCTGAACCGATTCTTAACATAGTAGCACCTTCTTCAATAGCTATTTCAAAATCGTTCGTCATTCCCATGGATAGTTCACTTAAGTTAAATCCATAACCATTTAATTTATTTATCAATTTACGCAATTCGCTAAAACTTTGCCTTATAATCTTTTCATCATTTATAAAAGGAGCCATTGTCATCAAGCCGATAAGCTCAATATTTTCAAGTGATATGCAATGCTCAGCAAGTGCTTTTAAGGATTCTTTACCTTCAGCCCCTGATTTGCTTTCTTCAAAAGATGTTTTTACTTCAAGAAGTATCTTCTGCATCTTACCTAATTTAGCTGCCTGTTTGTTTATTTCATCAGCAAGGGAAATTGAATCAACCGAATGAATGAAAGCCGCAGCTTTTACTACATATTTTACTTTGTTGCGCTGCAAGTTACCTATAAAGTGCCAGGTAACTTTATCACCCAAAACATTGTACTTATCTCTTAATTCCTGTGCTTTGTTCTCACCAAAATCTGTAAGCCCCAAATCATTTGCCATACTGATCGTATCAACACCATATGTCTTGGAAACAGCAATAAGTTTAATCTCTTCCGGATCACGGTTTAGCCCGTTGCATTTAGATTGAATCCGCTCGTTTAATATTTTGAAATTTTCTGCAATCATTTTAAAATTAAGGTTGTGAATGTATTGGTTTTAACATCAAAAATCAATGTTATACAGTTACTTTTGGTTATTCTGATCAGTTAAAATGAACAGATTGATTATGCCGGTCGGCAGCGGGCTGATTAAATAATAAGAGGGATTTGCGTTAAAGATGAAAACAGTATACTGCATAGAATACTAAAATCAATTTTCAGGTAAGAATTTTGTAATTTTGTTTTTTCGATTTTTAAATTGTGGAGATTTATATGGGAAGCTCGATATTAGAAGAAATAAAGAATAAAGCAATAAAATTAAACAAAACAATCGTTTTACCTGAATCGCATGATGAAAGGGTTTTAAAGGCAGCAGAAATTTTAGCCCGGGAAAAGATAGTATCTGTAATTACTCTTGGTAACGATGACCGGATACGCAACGATGCAAAGAAACTGGATGTCGATCTTACTGGAATAAGAGTGATCGATCCTTCTACCTCCGATAAATTAAGTGATTTTACAAACCTCTATTTTAACCTGCGCAAGCATAAGGGAGTTACAGTTGAAAAGGCACGTGAGACTGTTTTGAGAAACCTGTTTTTTGCAGCAATGATGGTTAAAGAAGGAATGGCTGACGGCAGTGTAGCCGGATCTTCGGCATCAACTGCTGATGTTATGAGAGCAGGAATTCAGTGCGTAGGAATGCCTGATGGAATTTCAATTGCATCAAGTTTTTTCCTGATGATCTTTCCGGAAAAAGTTTACAGTTTTGCAGATTGCGCAGTTGTTCCAGATCCTGATGTAAACCAGCTTGCCGATATTGCAATATCCACAGCAGATAACCACCGTAATTTAACAGGCGAGGAACCACTTGTGGCAATGCTTTCATTTTCAACAAAGGGAAGTGCACAGCACGAAAGTGTTGATAAGGTTATTGATGCAGTAAAAGTTATAAGAGATAAAAGACCGGATTTAGAAGTTGATGGAGAATTACAATTCGATGCGGCAATAATCGATTCGATAGGGAAGAAGAAAGCACCCGGCAGCACAGTTGCTGGTAATGCAAATGTTCTTGTTTTCCCCGATCTGAATTCCGGAAACATAGGTTACAAAATTGCACAGCAGCTTGGCGGCGCCGAAGCAGTTGGTCCAATGGTGCAAGGATTGAACAAACCATTTTTTGATCTTAGCCGCGGCTGCAGTGTTGATGATATTGTTAACACCACATCAATAGCAGCATTAATGAGTTAATCAACAATTTGATTTTGTATTGATTTTCTCTGCGTTCTTTGCGTTAAATACTTTTAAATACTTTTCGGATTTTGCGTGGACAATTGTTTCACTCAAAGCACACGAAGTTAAAAACTTAAAGATCGCTTTGGTATTGCACGGAAATCCATAAGGAAAGAATTTTAACCGCCTTGCAGGGCGAAATGTTTTTATTTATGTTTCCGCCCCAAAAACGGACCCATAAAAATTTTATGATATTATTATTAGCAGCTTTAATTGATTTACTATTTAACATCCCTTTCGGCTACTGGCGGGCAAATACTAAAAAGTTTTCCTTGCAGTGGTTTTTATCTATTCATTTGCCCATACCTTTCTTAATCATTTTAAGGATATACTCCGGAATTGGTTTTGAATTTATCACTTACCCAATTATGGTTTCTGCTTTTTTACTCGGACAGCATTTTGGATATAAACTTCATAAATGGCGTTTGGGAAAGGGGCTTACACCC
>JAZGGS010000344.1:0-2599 GCA_036480595.1 Ignavibacteriaceae bacterium | reverse complement strand
TTTTTTAAATGAAGTTTTTATTTTATGGGATGATTCTCTTTGCTGATGCTTGCCGTAATATCTTCGCCGTTTGCCGTAATATCTTCTTTGGTATTGCTGCTGCGAATGGTTTTTTTTCGGAGAGCCGGATTTTTGCTGATTAACCGGCGGGTTGGTTTTTTGTTTATTTTCTGATTTTTCTTGTTCTGCCAACTGTTTTTCACTCAAAATCTGAACTTAAATTTAAACTTATATTCTCTTAAAAACAATTTCCATATTTACATACCTGTTGTATTTCAGCTCACAATTTCTTCAAATTCGAATTAAAAATAAAAGATTTATCTTGACTTTTTAGTACAGATAAACTAAATTTCAGTTGCTTAAAGGGATTAATAATTTGCTTTTGCACATGAGGAAATAAATGAGCAGCACAGAAACAAAGAAAATAGAAGAACTGGCAAATAAAGAATACAAATACGGATTTGTAACAGATATTGAAGCTGATAGTCTTCCAAAAGGGCTAAATGAAGATATTATCAGGCAGCTTTCTGCAAAAAAGAACGATCCGGAATTTATGCTTGAGATGCGGCTCAAAGCATTTCGCCATTGGAAGACGATGAAAGAACCACATTGGCCAAACGTAAAATACCCTCCAGTTGATTACCAGGATATCAGGTATTATTCTGCACCTAAGAAAAAACCGGAACTAAAAAATCTTGATGAAGTAGACCCTGAACTGTTAAAAACGTATGAAAAATTAGGTATTTCTTTAGATGAACAGAAAAGACTTAGCGGTATTGCTGTAGATGCTGTGTTTGACAGTGTTTCAGTTGCAACAACATTTAAAGAAAGTCTGAATGAATTGGGAATAATATTTTGTTCCTTTTCAGAAGCATTGCAGAATCATCCCGATCTTGTAAAAAAATATCTTGGAACTGTTGTTCCATACACCGATAATTTTTATTCTGCATTAAATTCTGCTGTCTTCAGCGATGGCTCATTTGTTTATATTCCTAAAGGTGTTCGCTGCCCGATGGAACTTTCAACTTACTTTAGGATTAATGCGGCAGAAACCGGACAGTTTGAGAGAACGTTGATTGTAGCCGAAGAAGGCTCCTATGTTAGTTATTTAGAAGGATGTACTGCTCCTATGCGGGATGAAAACCAATTGCACGCAGCAGTAGTTGAACTGATAGCGATGGATAATGCGCAAATAAAATATTCAACAGTTCAAAACTGGTACCCCGGTAATAAAGAAGGTATAGGCGGCATCTATAATTTTGTTACAAAACGCGGTGCCTGCAGAGGAGTGAATTCAAAAATTTCATGGACACAGGTTGAAACCGGTTCAGCAATTACTTGGAAATATCCGAGCTGTATTTTACAGGGAGATAATTCTGTTGGCGAGTTTTACTCTGTTGCGCTTACAAATAATTACCAGCAAGCCGATACCGGAACAAAGATGATCCATCTTGGTAAGAATACAAAGAGCACGATTATCTCTAAAGGAATTTCTGCAGGAACAAGCCAGAACAGTTACCGCGGCCTGGTAAAGGTTGCTAAAAATGCGGAGAACGCACGGAACTTTTCGCAATGCGATTCGCTTCTTCTAGGTGATAAATGCGGGGCCCACACATTCCCCTATTTAGAAATAAATAATCCAAATGCCCAGGTTGAGCACGAAGCAACTACATCAAAAATTGGTGAAGACCAGCTTTTCTATCTGAACCAAAGAGGCATTTCAACTGAAGATGCAATCGGATTAATTGTTAACGGTTATTGTAAAGAAGTTTTTGCTGAACTTCCGATGGAGTTTGCCGTAGAAGCTGCAAAATTATTAAGTGTTAGTTTAGAAGGAAGTGTTGGTTAAATTACCTCTTCTGAGTAGCCACGACTTTTAAGTCGTGGATAACAAAAAGAGCAATAAAGATGGGCTTTAGCCCAAACCGAAATTAAAAGTTAGAAGTTTGATCGTCTAATAAAAAGAAAAGGAAATTTAAGAATGTTAGAAGTTAAAAATTTGCATGCCAGTATTGAAGGCAATGAAATACTTAAAGGAATAAACCTAAATGTAAAAGCCGGTGAGGTTCATGCAATAATGGGACCTAACGGATCAGGTAAAAGTACGTTTGCCCAGGTATTAGCTGGTAAAGACGGCTATGATGTAACTGAAGGTGAAGTAAATTACTTCGGTAAGAACCTGCTCGATCTTCCTGCTGAAGACAGGGCAAGAGAAGGTCTTTTCCTTGCTTTCCAGTACCCGGTTGAGATCCCTGGTGTGAGCAATACTAATCTTTTAAAAACTGCTCTTAACGAAATAAGAAAATACAATGGAAAAGAAGAACTGGATGCAATGGATTTTCTTTCTTTAATAAAGGAGAAAGGGAAACTTATTGAGCTAGATAAGACGTTTTTAAGCAGAGCGGTTAATGAGGGATTTTCCGGCGGAGAGAAGAAGAGAAACGAAATCTTCCAGATGGCTGTGCTGCAACCGAAATTAGCTATCCTTGATGAAACTGATTCGGGACTTGATATTGATGCGCTTAAAACAGTGGCAAACGGAGTTAATAAACTCCGCTCAAAAGATAATGCAATAATTTTAGTAACTCACTACCAAAGA
>JAZGGS010000343.1:0-3215 GCA_036480595.1 Ignavibacteriaceae bacterium | reverse complement strand
TATAAGAACTTATGAAAAGAAATATGAGGCAGTTGATTTTGAGGGAATCGAAATCATCTCCTCGATAGACGGACGAAAGATATATCTTTCTGATATATGCACAATACGCGAGCAGTGGCCCGAGAATAGAATGTACTCTGAATATAACGGACGCCGCTCTGTTGGCTTCAACATATTTTATAATAATAATGAAGATGTAGTTGAGATAGTTGAAATAGCAGAGAAAATGGCTGAAGAGTATGAGCAGAAATATGCAGGACTTGTACACTTCAATACATTCATTAAAGAAACAACAGAGCTTGAAGAACGAATCCAGTTGATGACGCAAAACGGGTTAATTGGCTTAATTATGGTTTTAATTCTGCTTGGGGTATTCCTTAATACGCGTTTGGCTTTCTGGGTTGCCCTCGGTATCCCTATCTCGCTGTTAGGTATGTTCTTTGTTCTCTGGGCTTTGAACATAACAATTAACGAGATGAGCCTCTTCGGAATAATATTAGTAATTGGTATCCTGGTTGATGATGGAATTATAATTGGTGAAAGCATTTACTCGCAGTGGGAAAAATATGGTAAAAAGCCAATTCGTGCTGCAATTGATGGAACACTTGAAGTTATCAAGCCGGTTACTATTTCAATCATCACTACAATTGTGGCGTTTACACCGTATTTTTTCTTCTATGGGATGCTTGGTAAACATGTTTGGCAGATAGCAGCCGTGATTATTATATCGCTCCTCTTCTCTTTAGTTGAAGCAATGATTATTCTTCCTGCACACATTGCACATTCGCGGGCGCTTTTACCCGGGGTAGATAACGACAGGTTATTAACGAGGATGAGGAAAAAGCTCACCACTTTTTTACGGTGGGTAACCAATACTGCTTACAGAAACTTTCTTGATTTTTGTTTGAGGAACAGGTGGTCCGTATCCGCTGCAGTGCTTGCAATTATATTAATTATTGCGGGATTGTTCCAGGGTTCGCATGTTCGTGCGCAATTCTTTCCACAAATTGAACCACCCTATGCAAGAATCCAGGTTGAAATGCCAGCAGGTACATCTGCAGAAGTTGCAAATGAAATAAGGTACAGCATTATAGATAAAGCAATTGATTTTGCACACGAATGGGAGAAGGAAGGAAAAACTTACCCGATTGATAATTATACTTCCTGGATGAACGGCGGCGTATTGAATATTTTTATTGTGCTTCCATCTTCTGCGGACAGGGAGTACTCAATCGCCGAATTTTCTCAAGCACTCGGTGATTATATTGGATCGGTTCCCGAAGCTGAAAATGTTACTGTTGGCAGCTGGAATTTTGGAGGAAGACCTATCTCCGTAAGATTTGCCAGTACTGACTATGACCAGCTCTTTAAAGCAAAAGAATTACTTAAAGAAGAGCTTAAAAAAATAGACGGAGTTAAAGATATTAAGGATGATACTCCACTTGGTAATAACGAATTTGTAGTGGAGTTAAAACCTAAAGGGAAGGCAATCGGTTTTACTGTTCGCGATCTTACTACACAACTACGCCAGGGTTTTTACGGGCAGGAAGTTATGCGTTTGCAAAGAGGCAGGGATGAATTAAAAGTATGGGTAAGATTTACGAAAGATGACCGGATATCTATAAGCCAGATTGAAAACTTGAAGGTAAGAACACCATCAGGCAATTATGTTCCCTTTAAAGAAGTTGCATCATTCAGGATTGAAAGGGGTTTACGAAGAATAAGGCATGAAGATGGTGAGCGTTCAGTTACAGTTCATGCAGATCTTGATTATTCAAAAAACGATCAGGCAATTGTTCTGCAGGAACTTGAAGCATCAGTAATTCCATCCGTTCTTTTGCAGGTAGATGGGGTTTCAAGAAAATTCGGCGGGCAATCGGAAATGGTTGATAAAATGCTTAATTCGATGGTCTTTTCGATGGCTATTGCTCTTGTTGTCATGTTTACAATTCTTATGTTCCTGCTTAAATCATATATGCAAACCCTGCTCATTATGAGTTTAATCCCACTCGGATTAATTGGCGCAGTGCTCGGGCATTATGTTATTGGCATCCCGGTTTCAATTCTTTCGTTCCTTGGTATTGTTGCGCTTGCGGGAATAATTGTGAATGACTCGGTTGTCCTTATGCATAAATATAACAACCTGATTAAATCAGGAATGGAAGTTGGTGAAGCGCTCCTGGAGGCGGCAACCAGCAGGTTCAGACCAATTGTATTAACAACCATTACAACTTGTGCAGGTCTGGCACCGATTATTTTTCTAAGAAGTGAACAGGGTCAATTCCTTGTTCCTATGGCGGTTTCTGTTGCTGCCGGATTGATCTTTGGAACAGTGATAACACTGCTGATGCTTCCATCGGCGCTTTATATTATAAGTGATTTGCGGATTTTGTTAAACAAAATAAAAAGCAGTAAGAAAAACCGGTTAGAGCTTGAACCGGCGTACCAGCGCGATTTAAAGAGTAATTAACTATAACTTACTTAGCGGATTTGCATAAGCAAAAGATTTATGCAGAGTCGCTAAAAGATCATAAAAGATTTTTTACCAGCCATTGATGTAAAGGCAGCATATCTTTAAATATTTTATAAATTATATCAACTGCATTTCCATCATACAATTCTTTAACGTTCTTGCTTTCATACCATCCAAACATTCCATCGTGCAAAAGATAATCAACATAAGGAGAAGCAGTATCATATCCTTTTGGAACACGCTTATAATTTTTACCTGAAACTTTATACAATCCATTCTTTTCAATCCTCTTAACAGCACTGTTTAATTCTTTACCAGTTACCGGATCAGCAACAGCATCGCGGTAAGGTTTTAACAAATGCTTTGGAATAATATACGTACCAACTCCCACGCCGAACATTTTTGGTTCAACGTGAAAATAGAAACCACTCGATTCCATCTTTTTAGCTTTCCCATTCCAGAATAATATTCCCGCATTTGTTTTATATGGTTCTTTGTTTTTGCTGAATCTTACATCGCGGTGAAGCCGGAAGATCGATTTATCGATCTTTGGAATTGCTGTAATTTCAGGATCAAGCTTTAAAAGCTTATCACCCATTTCCTCTATAAAATAAATAAGGGGTTCAAGAAAATCAGCATTGTAACTCTTCCTGTTCGCTTCAAACCATTCGCGGTTATTATTTTTTAAAAGTTTATTTAGGTAACCGGCTGTTCGCCGTGGAAAATTTTTCAACACATCATT
>JAZGGS010000342.1:0-2682 GCA_036480595.1 Ignavibacteriaceae bacterium | reverse complement strand
TTTACTTTCCAGGTCGGCGTTACCAAATAAAATAGATTCTTCAAGCCGGTTAAGATTTTTTGCTGCCTCTCCGGTTATTCCTTTAAGATTTACAACCTGCGTAATTCCTTTATTATAAGCGAGCACCTTGCCATCAACAAAAGGGGAGTAATATTCAACCTCTTTAATTTCTTTTAGAACTTCCGGAACTTTGTTCATCCCTTCTTCGCCTTCAATGGAAGTTGCTTCAATTCTTATATGAGGATCTAGGTTCATAAGGAAACCGGATACGAGACTGCCAAAACCGTTAAAGACAGAAAGGATAACAATAAGTGCCGCAACACCTATAGTTATTCCTGTAATAGAAATAATAGAAATTATTGTTATAAAATTAATCTTATGCTTAGAGAGCAAATATCTTTTCGCAATAAATGATTCAAAACTCATCAGCCAAACCTCAACGAAGCTAATGGTCTTATCCTTGATGCAATAAAACTAGGAATAACCGAAGCAGTTATGCAGAGCAGAAAAGTGATTACTGAAACAAGTATAAAAGTATCTGCTGAAAGGAGTAAGGGAACTGTGGACATAAAATAAACAGAGGAGGGGAGTGTTATTACATTAAACTTTAACTGGATTTCCATTAAACCGATAGCAAGCAGATTGCCTAACAGAATTCCAACAATACCAAGTACAACTCCCTGTAACAGAAATATTAGTACAACCTGCTTTCGTTTAGCACCAAGAGATTTTAAAATTCCTACTGCATTTGTTTTTTCAAGAACTATCATTAACAGTGTGCCGATTATATTAAATACAGCAACAAGAATAATTAAAGCAAGTACAATCGGGATCGGTTCCTTTTGTAATTCAATCCAGGTGAAGATATTTCTATGTACCTGGTAAATTGACCGCACGGCATGAGGGTAGCGGAGTTTCTTTCCCAGGTATCTTGTGAGACTATCAATTTTGGAAATGTTGCCAAGCTTTATATCATAGCCGGTTATGTTATCGCCAATGCTGAATAATTCCTGCGCTGTTTTCAAAGAGATGTAAGCGTATGCATCATCATATTTTGCCATCCCGCTTTCAAAAATTCCTGCCACAATTAACCTATCAATATTCGGCATGTCTTCAGGTGTAGGAAGGCGATCTCTTTTAAGCGCAAAAACTGTAATCTTATCGCCAACATCTATAAAAAGTTTATCTGCTAATTTCTTTCCTAATACAATTGTTTTTTCATCGCCATCGAGCAAAAGAAATTCACCTTTTGTAATATTTCTGATAAGCCCGGGAGTCTCGCTACCGGTTTCTATGCCAATCAGGTTTAATCCTTCATTTCGTTTTTTACTGCTTACAATAACCAGCTTTGATGCAAACGGGATTATGCTTGGAGAAAAATCTTTTAAGTCTTCTTTCAACTGTGGTAGAATTTTAGAATGATCAGGAAGAATGCTGCGGTAAGATGTAATTTTAATATGAGAATCGAAGTCAACTATTTTATTTGTGATAGTTTGCTCGAAACCATTTAATACCGAGAGGGCAATAACCAGCGTTGCAACTCCGAGGGCAATTCCAACAACTGAAATTAATGATATAAAATTTATAAAACGGGAATCTTTTTTAGAGAAGATAAACTTCTTAGCTATAAACCAGGGAAAAAACATTTTGAAATAATTTAATTCATAAATCACTTTTAATTTAGCTAAGAAAATGAATAGTTAAAAATCAATGTAACTTCCGGCTCAAATAGCATACTCAAATAAGAAAAACCGCAGTTTCGGGTAAATCATTTGATTTTAGAAATTTATAGCATATATTTGCTTTTTTATTTTTATACTTATTGCTGAAAGGTAATAAGTATTATTTTTGCTCTTTATGTAATTAAAATGATCTATTTAACGGGGCGTAGCCCCGATTGTCATCGGGATAAACTCCGTCCGGTTAGCGAATCCCGATTAAGAAGCTTTTCCGCAGTATCGGGAAGGTAGCAGATTCTTATTAAAATTGATAATTGTTATTGTACGGGGCGTAGCGTAGTCCGGTTAGCGCGCCTGCTTTGGGAGCAGGAGGTCGCAGGTTCGAATCCTGCCGCCCCGACGAAGAAGTTAAAAGTACTTAGTTGTTATTTAACACAACAATGCAGAAGGTCGCAGGTTCTCCGCCGAAGGCGGACTGCCGCCCCGACATTGTTAAGTTTCAAATTATAAAATTCAAATTCGATTTTTGAGATTAAGATTTGAAATTTATTTGTTATTTGAGATTTTGACTTAGTTGCGCCAGTAGCTCAACCGGATAGAGCAACAGCCTTCTAAGCTGTAGGTTAGTGGTTCGAGTCCACTCTGGCGTACCAGTGAAAATAACAAATATCAATTTCCAAAATTCAAATAAGCTCCAATAGCCACATTACCCAATCAAGATTAGTTGGATTTTAGTATTTGGGATTTATTTGTAATTTGTTTTTTGTGATTTGGTTTTTTTTTAATGGTGGGCGTAGCTCAGTTGGTTAGAGCGTCTGGTTGTGGCCCAGAAGGTCGTGGGTTCAATCCCCATCGCTCACCCACAAAATTATTTAGTAGGCCCCATCGTCTAATGGTTAGGACCTCGCCCTTTCACGGCGGTAATAGGGGTTCGAATCCCCTTGGGGTCACAAAAGCCCTGGAGTTAATCTCCGGGGCTTTTTTTTGCTAAATCCGGCTTAAT
>JAZGGS010000341.1:0-6750 GCA_036480595.1 Ignavibacteriaceae bacterium | reverse complement strand
AGGAAACTTTGTTGAGATGTTGGAGAATCTTTGGTGGAAATTAGACCGGGTACTTGATGAGAAATTACTTTATTACAGCGGAATGATCGGAGCACTTGAAGCAATTAAATCCGGAACAACTGCAGTGATCGATCACAATGCATCACCGAATTCTATAAAGGGTTCACTTTCTGTTTTGAAAGAAGCATTTGAGGAGAACGGACTGAGAGGAATTCTCTGTTACGAAATTACAGACAGGAACGGAAAAACCGGGATGAAAGATGGCTTAGATGAATCGTTAGATTTTGCTAATACAGTTAAAGAAAGTGAGCTTATTGAAGCTGCAATTGGCGGGCATGCGCCGTTCACTTTATCTAATAACTCGCTTAAGCATATTTCCGATGTAATCAAGAAAACGGGTAAAGGTATTCATATTCATGTCGGCGAAGATAAATATGATGCGGATCATTCAGAGGAAAAATATTCAAAGAGTATTCTTGAAAGATTGGATTCGTTTAATCTTTTAAATGCCAAATCGATTTTAGCGCACGGTGTTTGGCTAAACGAAAAAGATTTACAAATACTAAATAAGAGAAATTCCTTCCTTGTGCATAATCCACGTTCAAACATGAATAACAATGTTGGTTATCTTAAATCTATTGCTGAAGTTAATAACCTTGCAATCGGAACAGATGGGATTGGTGCAGATATGTTTGAAGAGACCAGGTTTGCTTATTTTAAATCGAAAGAAGAAAACCGTAATCTGAATCCATCTGATTTTGTTAACTATTTATGGAGTGGAAACAGGATCCTGGAGAGATATTTCAACCAAAAGTTTGGCAGAATTGAAAAAGGTTACACAGCCGATTTAATTATATGTGATTATAACTCACCCACTCCGTTAACTAAAGAAAATGCTGCCGGACATTTATTATTTGGATTTTCTGCACAAAATGTTAAGAGCGTAATAATAAATGGAAAATTTGTTTACCGTGAAAGAACTTTTCAATCTGAAATAAAAAAGATTTACACTGAGGGCAGAGAAGCTGCATTAAAGTTGTGGAAGAGAATGGATGAATTATAATGATGCACTACTTTTAACTGCATCGATCATCTGTTTATAGCCGGTACACCTGCATAAGTTACCTGACAGTGCTATCTTAATTTCTTCTTCGGTGGGATTTTCATTTTCCAGCAGCAGTGCGTAAGCAGATATCAAAGCACCGGGTGTACAGAACCCACATTGTACAGCACCTTTTTTTAAAAACATTTTCTGAAGCTTACTTAGTTCTCCGTTTTCAGCAAGTCCTTCAACTGTAATTATTTCTGAATTGTTTATCTGTCCTGCCAGGATCAAACAGGAATTTACAGCTTTACCATTAAAAATTACTGTGCATGCGCCACACTCTCCAATTGAGCAGCCCTCTTTAGTTCCGGTAAGTTCAAGTTCATCTCTAAGTAAATCGATCAATCTTGTTTCCTGATTACAAATAATAGTAACCTTTTTGCTATTTAGTGTAAATGAAATATTACTTTTCAAGCTCTGCCTCTTTAAATTCCTTGTATAACTTTTCTAACAACTGGTAAATCATTTGCTGTACAACTGAAACTTTATAATGACTAGACCATCTTAAGCCGGTTACATCAAGTATTTTTCTACCAAGATTTTTTGATACTCCTTTAAATAGTTCCTTGCCAAGAGATTTTCCAATACAGCTCTCTTCAAGTTCATGCAGCCGCATACCGATGGGTGTAACAGCCCCGCTTGCAATTTTCATATCTTTAATTTTATTATCTTCAATTAATAAAAGAAGCGCCAGGGTTATCCTGCTAATAGCCACTCCCCTTCTTCTGCCTAGTTTATAAAATGTTCCATAATAATTTTTTCTTTTTTTAGGGATGATAATTTTCGTAACAATTTCGTTTGGCAAAACAAATGTTTGGTATGGATTTAATAATGTTTCCTCCAAAGATGTTCTTCTTGTTGCTTCACCGGAACTGATTTCAAGCAGTGCATCATAAACAAGCAGCGGTGGCACTGAATCGGCGCACGGAGCATTGTTAATAAAGTTGCCGGCAATTGTTGCCCTGTTTCTTATCTGCGGATTGCCTATTACATTTGCTGCTTCTGAAAGGAGAGGAAGATTACCTTTTATAATTTTATTTCTGCTGATTTCAGTAAAAGTACAAGCAGCACCAATAGTTACTTCATCATCTGATTCTGAAATGCCTTTCATTTCATCTACTGCAGCAAGATCAATTAAACAATTTATGTCGCGGAAGCGATTAGAATCGATTAGGAATCCTGGGATAATATCTGTTCCGCCGGCAATCACTTTTGTGTCTGGATTATTTTTAGATAAAAGTTCAACAACTTCTTTAACTGAACAGGGAGATAAAATTTCAAGATCAGGTATCATTATGCGCTCCCTCTTTTCAAATCATCAGGATGAAGTTTTCGTTTCAGTAACACTTCTTCAAGATTTAAGGGGAGATTAAATAATCTTACTCCGGTTGCATTTCTAACTGCGTTTGAGATTGCAGCGGCAGTCAGTTCAAGTGTGGGCTCACCCAATGATTTTGCACCCCATGGACCGTAAGTTTCTTCCCCTTCAATAAACTCAATATTAATATTTCCAATATCCATACTGGTTGGTATAAGATATTGATCGTAGTTCAGCTCTTTTATAAAACCATCCTGCACATTTATCTCTTCGAACAAACCATACCCTGCTCCCTGTGTAACCCCTCCGTACACCTGCCCTTCGGCTCCAAGTTTGTTTATAACTCTTCCCGGATCGTGAACAGCATACACTTCATCAACATAAACTTCACCCGTTCCCATATTAACTGATACTTCCGCAACCTGGCAACCATAAACATAAGTAAAATAAGCAGGACCCTGCCCTGTTTCTTCATCCCAATCAACATGAGGTCCCTGGTACCATCCTAATGCTGCAAGATTAATTCCTTTCATGTAAGCAAGAGAAACAAGATCACAAAAGTCAATTACTTTTTCAGGAATATTTTTTATGTGAATTCTGTTATTGTTAAAAACAAATTTGCTTCCTTTTGGTAAATCCCATTCTTCCTTAAGTACTTCCTCCAACCTGCTTCGCACCTGCTCTGCCGCAGATTTAACAGCACCGCCGCCCATTAAAGTTGCACGCGATGCAACAGTAGGACCGCTGTCAGGAATCAGACTTGTGTTTTGCTCCATGTAAATAATATCTTCAACAGAAATTCCAAGCACTTCAGATGCAACAATTAAATAGGTGGTTCTTAGTCCTTGCCCGTTTTCAGCTAATCCACAAAGCAGGTAAGCTTTGCCATCCCGCTGAAGCGAAATATAAGCTGCGGTTGTATCTATACCTTCGGCACCTAAGGAGCATCCCCTGAAACTGAGTGCCAGTCCTATTCCTTTCCTTATTAAATTTTCCGGTTCAATAAATTCCTTATCAGTAATGAGAAGATTATTATCAGTTTTCGTCCTCTCATTTACAATGGTTATACTGTTTTTATCTTCATTTAAAGATTTATTATTACCCCATTTATTTGTAAAACCGCTTTTAGTAATTGCTCTATCAAGCACTTTTAAAAGGTTCACATCGTGATCAACAAGTTTCTGCCCGCTTGCAGTAATTGAATTGTTTTTATAACCGTTTATTCTTCTTACTTCTGCGGGGGTAATTCCAAGCTTTATTGCAAGATCATCCATCAAAGATTCCTGTGCAAAAATTATCTGCGGCGAACCAAAGCCCCGCATAGCACCTGTGTAAGGATTGTTGGTATAAACAGCTTTTACATCAGTCTGCACATTTGGAATTTCGTAAGGACCGGTTGCCTGGACAACCGAACGCCAGGTTACAAACGGACTCATTGAAGCATACGCTCCGCCATCAGCAACAATATCAACTTTCATCGCGTTAATTTTTCCATCAAGCTTACACCCAATTTTGTAATGCATAACATAAGGATGGCGTTTGTGAGATTCTAAAACCGATTCTTCCCTTGTATATTTTATTTTGACAGGTCTCCCCGTTTTTAACGCAGCCACTGCCGCACGCGAAGAAAGTATATTCATTATATCATCTTTACCGCCAAACGATCCGCCGAGCTCTGCCTGGATGACAATAACATTTGCAAGTGGAAGATTTAGTACAGAAGCAACAATCTTTCTTGTTGTATAAAGATTCTGGATACTGCCGATGATTTTAATTCCACTATTACCTTCAAGTGGTAATGCCGTAACACATTCCGGTTCAAGATAAGCATGCTCAACATGAAGAGTGGAATATTTTTCCTCAAGAATGAAATCTGATTCGGAAAATCCCTTCTCAATATCTCCTTTCCTTAAAGGATAATGAATAATAAGGTTACTTCCTGAATCGGGATGAATAACCGGGGCATTTTTATCAAGCGCTTTTAACGGATCTGATAAGACGTCAAGTTTCTCATAATCTACTTTTATTTTTGATGTAAGTTTCCTGAGCTTTTTTTCATCCTTACCCACAAGCATCGCCACAGCATCGCCCGGTGTTACAATTTTATCAAATGCAAAAACGGGTTGATCTTGTTTAATTAGTCCCACTTTTTTAGCCCCTGGAATATCTTCAGTATCACAGATAGTGGTAACTGATGGATCATTTAATAAACCGGAATAATCAATAGAATTAATTTTAGCATGTGCAACAGGAACACGTACCATAACCCCGTGAAGCATTCCATGAAACCTGTAATCATCTGCAAACTTTGCCTGCCCTGTTACCTTGGCAAATCCATCCTGGCGAATAACATCTTTGCCAACAATACTGAACTTATCAACTGTTTCTTCACTTTTCTCTTTATACATCAACCAAACCGACCTGTTTATTGAAATCGGTGATCAATTTATCCCAATCAGCTGCAACGGAAAATCTGTCCTTCCAGTAATTTTCATCATACCATTGGGCGTTAAGTTCTTCAACATCTTTCCCCTGCTGTTCGATCCAGGTAAAATATTTTAAGTTATGAATTCTTTTCTTTTCCCGGTAACCTAATTCCAAAAAGTTATCTGTTTTCTGATTCTTCAAAACAACGTTCCAATCAATCTCTGCTTGCTTCTGAGTATAACTTCCCCATGCATCATTCATTTCTTTTAATCTTGATAGATATAGATCTGATGAATCTGTAAAGATTGTGAAGATTATATCGCTCTTATTCAGTTCAAAATACTTTGCAAGTTTAATACTGCTAAGAAGGTTGGCAATTCCGGAAATACCAAGTTCAGATAGTCTTTCAACAACATTAGCATCCACTCCTTTACTTGAAAACCAATCATGTCCTTCTTTTTCGTTAAAGAGTCTTAACACGCGTAAAGGTTCTTCATCATCAATTGCTGCAACTGCATCTGTGTTTTTAATATTATGAATCCAGGGAATATGTTTATCGCCTATACCTTCTATTCTATGTCCTCCAAAACCATTTGATAAAAGAGTTGGACATTGAAGCGCTTCGGAAGCAAGTACTTTAACGAATGGATATTTTTCTCTGAGATAATCTCCTGCAGCAATTGTACCTGCGGAACCTGTAGCGCTTATATAACCGCTTAACCGCTCTCCTTCTTCTTTAATTTGATTGAACAATGTTTCAATTGTGCTTCCGGTTATTTCATAATGCCAGGTAGAATTTCCGAACTGATCAAATTGATTAAAGATTAGGTATTCATCGCTTTCAGCTACAAGTTCATGGCATTTATCATAGATCTCTTTAACATTGCTTTCACATCCGGGTGTTGCAAATACTTCTGCTCCAATTTCCTTTAACCAATCGAATCGCTCTTTACTCATCTCTTCAGGCAAAATAGCAACTGCATGAACCGAGAGCAGTGCGGAGTTAAAAGCACCTCCCCTGCAGTAGTTTCCTGTTGATGGCCAAACTGCTTTGTGATATTCGGGATCAAATCTTCCTGTTACAAGATATGGAGCAAGGCATCCGTATGTTGCTCCCACTTTATGTGCTCCGGTTGGAAAATGCTTTCCTACCAAGCCGATAATTCTTGCCTCAACTCCTGTTATTTCCTTTGGGATTTCGAGATAATTAATTTCTCCTATTCCATTTGTTTGCGGATCATTTCTCCAGTTTATACGAAAAAGATTGAGAGGGTGAACTTCCTGCAGATCAACCTGTTTCAAACTCTGTAGAATTCCTGGTGGAATTGTTTCAGGATTTTTCAACTGTGCAAAGGTTGGTAATATTACTTTCTTTTCGCGGCATCTCTTTATAGTATTCTTAAGATTTTGCCGATTTACAATTTCCCAGTTCCAACTTTCCATAACTTCCCGTTTTATCTAATTATTTATTCAAATATAATGTTATTATTTATAAGAAAACACGATTTATCTTCAGAAGTTATGCTAACCAAAAATAATAAATAATTGCTTGGAACTTTTTACTACATAAAGTAGTGCAACATCCGGATTTGCAAATAGTTTTAATAATCATATTTAATCCAGGAGAATAAAAGATGAAACAGATAACAGTTTTTCTAATCAGTTTTCTTATCTCGTTTACCCTTCTCGGCAATAAAGCCGCTTCCAATTCAAATAGTGAATCGAATGTTGTTCAGCTTGCAATTCTTCTCGATACCTCCAACAGTATGGATGGCTTGATAGACCAGGCAAAACAACAGCTCTGGAAAATCGTAAATGAAATGGCGCGTTCTAAAAGAGAAGGTGAAAGTATAAATCTTTACGTGGCTCTTTATGAATATGGAAATGATAACCTCTCACC
>JAZGGS010000340.1:0-2157 GCA_036480595.1 Ignavibacteriaceae bacterium | reverse complement strand
TAAAGAAATTACCAAAATTGATATTGAAATAGCTGATAACGATTATGAAAGGCAGTTAGGTTTAATGAATAGAAAAAGTATGGGAGAAAACCAGGGAATGCTCTTCATCTTTCCTGCAGAAAGATATCAATCCTTTTGGATGCTTAACACCTTGTTTTCTTTAGATATACTTTTTATAAACAGTAATAAGGAAATTGTAACCATCCACAAAAACACTGCTCCTATTTCTGAGCAAAGCTATCCTTCATCAAAGCCGGCAATTTATGTACTTGAAGTAGTTGCCGGATTTACCGATAAGTATAATATAAAAGAAGGAGACAGGATTTATTGGATTGGGACCAAAATAAGTCTCTGATAAAATTTCAAGCACCAAGCATCAAATAACAAATAATTTTCAAATCACAAGCTCCAATTTTTCAAACCTTCGAATTCTGATATTAGAGTTCAGTGCCTGCGAGTAATCTTGTAGTTGGCAAAGGCAGGTTTGCAAATTGTTAATTGAGATTTATTTGTGTTTTGATCCGCCGCCGCGGATTGTGATTTTTTATTTCCACCTTATCCGTATAGTTCTTCCTCAACCAGCTCACAAATAATATGTGCAACAGTAATGTGTCCTTCCTGTATTCTCTGAATATTTGAGGAAGGAATAATAATTGGCAAATCAACAATATCTTTTAGCTTGCCGCCGCTGCTGCCAAGCAAACCGATTACTTTAATTTCTTTCTCTTTAGCTTTTTTTGCTGCGCGTATAACATTTTCAGAATTTCCGCTTGTAGAAATTGCAAGCAGAGTATCGCCTTTGTTAGCTAAGCCCTCAACCGATCTGGCAAAAATATTTTCAAAGCCAATATCGTTTCCTCCTGCAGTTAAATTTGACGAATCTGTTGTGAGTGCAATTGCGGGTAAAGCGGGTCTTTTAATGTGATGACTTAACCGAATAACAAGCTCGGTGGCAATATGCTGGCAGTCTGCTGCGCTGCCTCCATTGCCGCAAAGTAAAAGCTTATTATTATTTCGGAAGGTGCTAGTTAGAATGTCAACTGCTCTAAGAATATCATCTTTGCATTGCTGAAGAATTTTCTGTTTTGTTTCAGCACTTTCGTTTAGTGAATCGGCAATAAATTTTTCTTTGTTCATTAAGATTTATTCCTTAATTCTTCCGTAGGAATACCTTTGTTATAAAATCGTTAATCGGCGTTGGTTATTCTAAAAAGTGAATTTTGAATATCGATTAACGAATTATGATTTCCAATCTTTCTTATACTACAATAGGATCTTTGAAATGCACAGCACTTGCAAAATCATTTATCAGACCCCAGTTGTTTTCATTTTCAAAAAAGTTTCCGGTTACTATAATTCGTGCACCGTTATCAACTTTGTTGCGTGCCGTATGCGGATTTTTTATACCACCGCCAACAACAACCGGCACAGAACAAACATCCGTAACAGCTTTTACCATTTCATCCGGCACGGGCTTATCTGCACCCGAACCAGCTTCCAGGTAGATAAGCTTCATTCCTAGATACTCTCCCGCTAAAGCTGTGGCAGCCGCAATCTCTGGTTTGTTGCAGGGAACAGGCAAACTTCCGCTCATATAAACTGCAGTAGTTGTTACACCCGATTCTACAAGAATATAACCTGTGGAAATCGGCTCAATACCAACTTGCTTTATTAAAGGGGAAGCAATTACATGTTTACCTATAAGATGTTCCGGGTTTCTCCCGCTTATTACAGATAAAAATAAAATGGCATCTGCAACCGGCGAGACCTGGTTTACACCACCGGGAAATATTATTAAAGGAAGAGAAGTTTCTACTTTAACCTTCTCAATAAATGAATCGAAACTATTGCTCATCATTAAACTACCCCCGATTAAAAAACCATCAACACCCGATTTTTCGCAGTGATGCAGGAACCGCACCAGTTTTTCACCTGATACTTTATCCGGATCTAATAAAACCAGGTAAGCAGCTCCTTTGGTTTCAATAGTATTTTGAAGGTTTTTATATATATCCATAATAAGCTTTGTCCCCGATTTATCGGGATTGAAATATATGAAAAATGACTTTTATAAGAAAGATTTACTAAAATAGTTACATTTTGCTGATTAGAAGCAATTCAATAAATAACATTAAGTCAGAAGGATAATTTGATTGC
>JAZGGS010000339.1:0-6215 GCA_036480595.1 Ignavibacteriaceae bacterium | reverse complement strand
AAATTACAAAGCTGGGTAATTTCAGGTTCCATTGCTGCATTAATAATAACTGAAGAACCTTTTGCAAGTACTGCCGCCATAAGTGCATTACCAGTTGCACCAACCGATGAAATATTAAAATCTAGTTTAGCCCCTGTAAGTCGTTTGGAATTGGCAATTATATAACCTCCGGTTATTTCTATTTCAGCTCCTAAAGATTTCATAGCTTCAAGGTGTAAGTTGATTGGTCTTGGTCCCCACGCACAACCACCCGGCAGAGATACTTTTGCTTTACCATATTTTGCTAATAGCGAACCGAGTACGTAAACCGAAGCACGCATTTTTTTTACATGCTCATAAGGTGCTTCAACATTATTGATTGTTGAGGTGTTGATTTCAAGAGAATGGTTATCAAAAGAAATTTCTGCACCCAGGTTTTTCAACAATTTTATCATTGTAAAAACATCGTTCAACTTTGGGGTATTATGTAAAACTGATATTCCCGATGATAAAATAGTTGCCGGCATAAGTGCGAGTGAAGAATTTTTCGCTCCGCTTATTGCAACATTTCCCGAGAGTTTTTTCCCTCCTTCAATAACAAACTTATCCACGTGTAACCTCTATCGTATAGAAAAATGAGTTATAAAGATATTACATTATTAATAATTTAAATTAGAGATATAGTAAGGCAAAATCAATTTTAATCCGCCATAGCGTTCCACTTGCTCCTCTGCTAAATGTTCACTACACGAAACGTTTTGTGAAGTGTAGCTTCGGCGGACTAGAATTTAGTTAATTCCTTTCAGATTTTTACAAATATTTGTGTTAAGAGCTAAATCCGGATTCATAACTTTAAATAGTCTTGCTACTATTCTTTTATGAAAAACCTGGTTTGTGTGAACGGGGAGTATTCAGAGAGTTCGGATATTAGCTGGAATTAATTTAAAACTAACATCAAGTTAAATAGTATCTTCAATTATGATTCCTCAACTTTGCTAAATTCCCCTCGCTCTTATTCTGCTCCTAACAAAACAAAGGAATAATCATCAGGTGTTTTGCGGGAACTGATCAATTTCTTAATTTGTTCCGTGCACTTATAAATAGCGTGTCTCTTCATCAATGTTTCAAGTTCATCTTCACTAATAACTTTAGAAACTCCATCTGTGCAAACAAGGAACTTATACTTATCGAATTGGTTAAAGTGCATTTTACTCAAATCAATATCTACATCTTCAACCTCACCAAGCGCTCTTAAAATAACATTCCTATCGGGATGATACTCTGCTTCCTTCATCGTTAAAAAACCTTCATCAATTAATTGCTGCACTAATGAATGATCTTTTGTCATCCTATGAAGTGTTCCATTCTTTATATTGTAAATCCGTGAATCACCTATATGTCCCCAGTATACAGTTTGATTATGAAGGAAAAGTACATCGGCAGTTGTTACAAGAGTTACGCCACCTAAATATTCATCAGAATAATTACGAAGCATTTCGTTGGCAAAAGATAACGATGACTTAATTCTTTTAAGGTAATCGGGGTTATCGGAAGAACAGAAATCCTTCTGAATTGATGCCACACAAAGCTTGGCAGCGATGTTTGAACCGTTGCTTATTCCAACTCCATCACAAACGATAACAAGAATACCGTCTTCTACTTCATGCACACCAATAAAATCTTCATTTGCCGGACGACCGTCACCGGCCTGTGTAGTTGCGGTATATTTATATTTCATCTGTATATAATTTTAAATTTTTGTTAGTCCGCCGCGGCGGAGAACTCGCATTATAATCATTTTCTTTGCCAAGGCATTCCTTGGGAAGTGTGTAAATATTTTTACATGCTCGTTTCATATAACAATATTTTCCGGGTTTTCAATATCTCTGTGCCAGATTAAGTGGAATAAGCAGTACAAATATAAAATATTTAGTGATAAAAAATAGTTTATTCAATTTCTATTTATAAGAAGATAGAAGGTGTTAAATAAATCACATTTTCACCGTGTAAAAGTACCCACCCCAGGCGCTCTATGTTTGCTATACTGCTGTACAGGCAGTATATTTATTGTTCCAAAAATTGTAATTTTTGCATAAAAATAAAGCAATTTTACTTTTATTTTTAGAATCAAGCCGGATTATTTTATTTGATCTTTAGTTGTAAATTCAGTTTGATTACAAGCGAGAATGGCGGAATTTGGTAGACGCGCTAGATTTAGGATCTAGTACCTAACAGGTGTCGGGGTTCGAGTCCCCGTTCTCGCACGTTGTTTCCTCTAAATAAATTTTCGAGTAACAAATTAAAGTGAGATAGAATTGGAATTTAATGTAAACGATGTAAACTCATCTGAAAAAGAAGTGGAAATTAAACTGAACTATGGTGAGATAAAAGAAGACATAGAGTTAGAAGTAAAACAACAAACGAAAAAAATACAGCTTCGTGGTTTTCGTAAAGGTAAAGTCCCACCTTCCATGGCTAAAAAAATCTATGGCGATGCTCTTGAATATGAAGCTTCAGAAAAAGTAGCAAACGCAAGGTTTTGGGATGTAGCTAAGGAAAATAACCTCAACCCAATTGGACAGCCGGTTATGACCAACATTGATTTTAATCCTGGAGAAAACCTGAACTTTAAAGTTAAGTTTGAGATCTTGCCTGTTCTTGATATAAAAGATTATACCGGGCAAACCATCGAAGTACCTGATCTTAAAGTAACTGATGAAGAAGTTCAAAAAGAGATTGACCATGTTATAAAATCAAATAGCACTACAGAAGAGGTTGACCAGGCAGGCAATGATAACAATTATATTCTTGATGTTGAAATGTTCAGACTGAATGATGATGGTACTCCGGTTGATGATGGAAAAGGAGAAAAACTTCAAATAGATCTATCAAAGGAAGAAATAAAATCGGAAATTTTAGAAAAAGCAAAAGGTAAAAAAGCAGGTGATTCATTTACCTTTACATTCGATGAAGAACGAAAGATTAAAAATAAAGATGATAAGGAAGAAAATGTTATTGAGACCTATAATTACAAAGCATTAGTTAAAACAGTTAAAAAGATTACCCTGCCCGAACTTAATGAAGAGTTGATAAAAAAAGTGACTAAAGATAAAATCAGTAATGAGACTGAGCTTAGAAATGAAATTAGAAAACAATTTAGTAACCATTACACGCAGAAAACGGATGAGTTTACACACAGCAAGCTTATTGGCACAATAACCAAGAGCAACGATTTCAATCCACCCTCAACAATGGTTAACAATATTCTTGAAGAGATGGTAAAGAGTGAAGAGGAGAGATTAAAGAAAGAAGGTTTGCATAAGTTTAATTCAGAGGATTTGAAAAAGCATCTCCATCCTGCTGCTGAAAATGAAGTAAAGTGGTATCTTATTAAAAATGAAATCCTGAAAAAGGAAAATTTAGAGGTAACCGATAATGACCTGGAGGAGCTTGCTAAGAAAGATGCTGAAAAAACCGGACTGCCTGTTGAGAAGCTTGTGGACTATTATAAAACCTCGCAGCAAAGTGAAAGATTTCTTGATAAAAAATTATTCGACTTTCTTAAAGAAAAAAATAATATTAGTAAAGTAAATCCTGAAAAGTTAGCCCAAACTAAGAAAGAGGAAAATAATGAAAAATCATCCTGATATTAAAAACCAGCTAGTTCCTTACGTAATTGAGCAAACCGGGCGAGGTGAGCGCGGAATGGATATCTATTCCCGGCTGCTTAGGGAAAGAATTATTTTTATTGGCACACCTTTAGACGATCATATCGCAAGTCTTACAATTGCCCAGTTAATATTTCTTGAAGCCGAAGATTCTGAAAAAGATATAAACCTTTATATAAATACACCTGGTGGGAGCGTTACTTCCGGTCTGGCAATTTACGATACTATGAAATACATAAAACCGGATGTTTCAACTATATGTGTTGGAATGGCTGCAAGTATGGGTGCAATTCTTCTTGCAGGTGGTACCGATGGTAAAAGATCAGCTCTTACAAATTCAAAAATTATGATCCATCAACCATGGATTGGCGGATTGCAGGGCCAAACAACCGATATAGAAATTCATGCAAAAGAAATGCTTAAAACCCGCGATATACTTTATCAAATTCTGGCAAACCATACAGGCAAATCATTAGAACAGATTGCAAAAGACTGCGACAGGGATTACTTCCTTACTTCCGAAGAAGCAAAAAAATATAAATTGATAGACAATGTACTCGAAAAAAGAATTAGTCTTGATAAAAAATAGATTTAAGGGGCTGTATCAAAAGTAATCAATACTTTGAGATTCCTGGTGTTTTTGTGACTTCGTGGCAATAAAATTATATGTTTTTCTGCAAATATCTACTTTCTGCCACTAAGCCTCTAAGTCACGAAAGTTTCACAAAAGACTTTTGAGAGAGTCCCTTTTTGTTATCCTCATTTTGCATTAAACACAAAGCGTTTCCAAAATTTCTACAAAATAGATAAGCTTTTAATTATATTTACTTTTAATATTATAAACCGCTGATGGAAACGAAAAAGAAAATTGTTTTAATAGGGCCGGCATATCCTTACCGTGGTGGGAATGCTCTTTTCGTTGCACATATTTACGAAGCTTTAAAAGACCATTTTGATATAAAAATTTACAATTACAAATTATTATATCCTTCGTTACTCTTTCCCGGCACAACACAATACGATAAAAGTACACAACAGGTAAAGCAAGTTCCCAATAAAAGATTAGTTAATTCAATAAATCCTTTAAACTGGTTTACTGTTGCCGGCAAATTAAAAAAGGAAAATGCAAACCTAGTAATTTTCGATTGGTGGCATCCATTTTTTGGAATTTGTCATGGTATTATTTCCTGCCTGATCAGGAAAAAACATATAAATAAAATACTCTTCATAACAGAAAATGTAGTTTCCCACGAAGATAATTTCATAGATAGATTTTTAACCAGGTTCGGTTTAAGAAATGCTTCAAAATTTTTAACTCTTTCAGGTGTAGTTGAAAAAGACGTTCAACAATATGCAAAGGGAAAGAAAGTCTATCGATCTGAGCTGCCGGTTTACGATTGTTACCAGCAGAATAATGAAATTGATTTTCAAAAAACAAAAGAAGAGTTGGGATTTAATAAAGATTCAATCGTACTTTTATTTTTTGGTTATGTAAGAAAATACAAAGGGCTGGATATTCTAATTGAAGCTTTTCCTAAAATATTAAACGGGATTCCCGAAACCAGGTTACTAATAGTTGGAGAGTTTTATGATAAGCCAGATTCTTATTTAGATCAGATAAAGAAGCTTGAGATTGAAGATAAAGTAAAAGTAGTAAATGAATTTGTTCCAAACGAAGAAGTGGCAAAATATTACGAAGTATCCGATATTGTAATTCTCCCCTATAGAAGCGCAACCCAAAGCGGTATTTTAAATGTAGCTTATGGTTTTAACAAACCTGTTATTGTAACTGATGTTGGCGGTTTGGCGGAATTTGTTGATGAAGGTAAAACCGGTTTTATAGTAAAACCAGATTCACCTGACGCGATAACGGAAGGTGTAAAGAATTTTATAAATGTAAAAAGTGAAGTTGATTTTGTTAGCCACATAGATGAATTGAATAAGAAAAATAGTTTCAATCAGCTGCCGGAATTAGTTAAAAAAATTATTGATGATAAATAAAAAGCCCCGAATATTCGGGGCCTTTATAACTTCAATCTTCTGACTCCTAGCTACTTGAGAAACACCATCTTCTTAGTTTCAACAAAATTTCCTGCTTGAAGTTTGTAGAAATAAATACCACTTGATAAACCTTGCGAATCAAAATCAACTTCATAACTTCCCGCAGGTTTCTCTTCATTAACAAGTGTTGAAATTTCATTTCCTAAAACATCAAAAACTTTAAGTGCAACAAAACCTATTTCTGAAATCTGGTAATTAATAGTTGTTGTTGGATTGAAAGGGTTGGGATAGTTTTGCGCTAATAAGAAACTCCCAGGGGAAAAGCTAGTTTCTTCATTAATACCTACTAGTAGATCGTTCTGTATAATATAAATACCATCCTCCTGATCAGCAACATAGGCATAACTGCCACTGAGGGCAACACCCCAAGCTACGACTCCAGTATCATAGAAGCCTACTTCCACAGGACTGGTTGGCGTGGAGACATCAATGATGCGTAAACCATTACTCCCATTTGCCACGTAAACAAGATCCCCGTTGGCCGCAACACCCAAAGCAAAGTCACCC
>JAZGGS010000338.1:0-3267 GCA_036480595.1 Ignavibacteriaceae bacterium | reverse complement strand
GTAAGAATTCTATCATTAAGAAAAGAACCTGATTTAAAAGTTCAACGATTAATTAGAAATGCTGCAATTGTATTTGGAGGATTGTTTGTTATATCACTTCTGCTCGCTTCTCCTATAAAAGATTGGTTTGTAGGTAGAATAATTGAATCCGGAGAGAAAGGTACAAGGTTACAACCTCTGCACGATTATATGTCTAATATGTTTTTAACGGATGCCCGGCTTGCGTTCTTATTTACCGCAGCAGTTTTCGGGATGGCGTATGCATTTATTAAAGGTAAGTTAAGCGGTGATCTTTTTGCAATTGCTGTTGCGGTTTTGATATTAATTGATTTGTTCAGGGTAAATCACCGGGGAGAAACTTATACTGATAATGCTCAACAGGAAAATTTATTTATTAAGCCGGATTATATTCAGGCAATTGAGAATACTGGGGATAGATCACTCTTCAGGGTTTTAAATTTAAAGCAGGATGGTTCCATCGGATCTTTAAATCAGAACTCAAATTTTCTAACATACTTTTTACAGTATGACATTTACGGGTATTCTGGAATTAAACCGAGAGCAATTCAGGATTACTATGATGTGCTCGGATCCCCCGCAAATTCTACATTCTGGAGAATGCTGAATGTTAAGTACATAGTTTTCGATCAGGCAATTAACCAACCGGGTTTACTGCCAATTTATAACGGAACTAATTCATTTTTATACCAAAATCAAAATGCATTACCTCGTGCATACTTTGTTAACCGGGTAGAGAAGAAACCTTCTCTTGAAATACTAAACATGGTAAAGAACAACCAATTCGATCCGCTGGATATGGTTTTCACGGAAAAAAAAATAACCGGCATCGATCAGCCGGATAGTACGGCTTTCGTTAACATAACAAGTTTCGAAGATGAAAGAATTGAAATAGATGTTATTGCAAGCGGCAGCAACTTTTTATTTTTAGGTGATACATACTTCCCTAAGGGCTGGAGTGCTTCGATTGACGGAACTGAAACTGAAATTTACAGAGCCAATCATGGTTTTAGAGGAATTGTTGTTCCAAAGGGTGAGCATAAAATTGTATTTAGATATTTACCTGAGTCGTTTGTTATTAGTAAATATGTGGCACTTCTTCTTAGCACACTAACAATTTTAGGTTTAATACTTGGGCTTTTCTTCAGAAAGAAACAAAAGAATTTGGCAACAACTGGTTAAGTAATTATTACTTGGATAATAGTGATAAAATAAAAACCCGGATCAATTTCAAATCAGAATCATTCAAGAAGTACTTTATTAACACTTCCTGGCTTTTTGGGGAAAAAATTGTTCGAATTCTCATTTCATTCGTGGTTACTATCTTTGTTATACGCTACCTTGGTCCCAAAGATTTTGGTCTGCTAAGCTACGCCCTAAGCTTCTATGGATTATTCTCCGCAATTTCCATTCTTGGTTTAGAAACTATAACAATAAGAGAGTTAGTTAAGAATCCGGATAAAAGAGATGACTTATTGGGTTCCGTGTTTCTACTACGTTTGTTGGGTGGCGTAAGTACCATAATTTTTATCGCTCTCACTTTAAATTTTTCAGGTGAATCAACAAACATTTCAATTTTAATCCTCATTGTTTCATCATCAGCTATCTTTCACTCCTTCAGCGTTGTAGATTATTATTTCCGGGCAGAAGTAAAAGCAAAGTATTCTGTTTATATCTTTTTATCTACTGTTCTGATTGTTGCAATAATAAAAATAATGCTGATAATTTTTGAAGCTCAATTAATATATTTCGCAATTGCATTCTCTGTTGAATTTATATTAGCAGCTGCCGGATTTATGATCGTATATAGGTTCAACAAGTTAAAACTCTCCCGGTGGAAGTTTAATAAGGAGATAGCTGTAAGCTTATTAAAAGATTCCTGGCCTTTAATTCTTTCTGGTTTAGCTATTTCCGTTTACATGAAAGTAGACCAGGTTATGATTAAGAATATGCTTAACAGCGAAGAAGTGGGGTTTTATGCTGTTGCAGTAAGATTAAGCGAAGCCTGGTATTTCATACCTGTTGCATTAACTAGTTCTCTCTTCCCGGCAATAGTTAACGCAAAAAAAGTAGGTGAAGAATTTTACAACAACCGTATACAAAAACTATATGATATACTGGCATGGATGGCAATTGCAATTGCATTACCCGTCAGTATTTTTTCCAGCGATATAATTAGAATCATTTTCGGAAATGAATTTAATTCTGCTGCGCCCGTATTAACAATTTATGTCTGGGCAGGAGTCGCGGTATTCCTTGGTGTTGCCAGCAATCAATACCTTGCAAATGAAAACTATACGAAGTTATCATTTTTCCGTACTTTTATCGGGATGATATTTAATGTAGTGTTAAACTTTATTCTAATACCTGAGTATGGAATTGTTGGAGCCGCAGTAGCAACTTTGATCTCTTATAGCGTTGCGGTGTTTTCAATTATTTTATTCCCTAAAACCAAGAAACAATTTTTTATGATGATGAAATCATTGTTATTTGTTAACATAATCAGTCAATCCTTAAAAATTCGTTCAAAAAGAAATGATAAAACTTAAAAATATTTTACCCGAAAGTCTTTATTGGCCTATTAGAAAATTTTATGATGATAAAATAAATCCTTTTTATGTTAAATCGTATTCACAAGAAGGTGAAGATTTAATACTCAATAGAATACTAGATGAAAAAAAAGGAGGATTTTATATTGATGTTGGTGCTCATCACCCTAAAAGATTTTCAAACACCTTTTTTTTCTATAATAGAGGTTGGCGGGGAATAAATATTGAAGCTAGACCAGGAAGTAAAAAATCATTCGATAAAGTTAGGCCAAGAGATATTAATTTAGAAATACCTATAAGTGAAAAAGAAGAAGAACTCACATACTATATTTTTAATGATCCTGCTTTAAATGGCTTTTCTTCTGAACTGAGTAAAGAAAGAGACGATCTCAGAGAATATAAAATTTTAAGTGAAATTAAGCTAAAAACTAAAACACTCAAAAGTGTATTAGACGATTATTTGCCTTTAGATCAAAGAATAGATTTTTTAAATGTTGATGTAGAAGGACTCGATTTTCAAGTTCTGAAATCCAATGATTGGACTACATATAAGCCAACATTGATTCTAGTTGAGGATAAAGATTTCTCTTTCTCAGATTTGAATGACTCTGCAGTCTTTGCGTTCCTGAGTAGTAAAGAGTATCTATTAATAGCCAAGTCATTTAATACTCTTTTTTTTCATCTGAAAGAAACTATTTGA
>JAZGGS010000337.1:0-4748 GCA_036480595.1 Ignavibacteriaceae bacterium | reverse complement strand
GCATTGTGAAACCGTAAAGCTGGCGCGACTGCCCAACTGCAAAATCACAAATGTCAATCATCTCCTGAACTTCACCCAAACCTTCTTGTAAAGATTTGCCCATTTCATAGGAGACCAGGGCTCCTAGTGGTTCTTTATACTCTCTTAATTTTAATCCTATTTGTCTTACTATCTCTCCCCTTCCGGGTGCAGGAACTGTTCGCCATAATTTAAAAGCTTCCTCAGCGGTTGCTATCAGTTTTTCATAATCTTCTTCTGATGCTTGATAAACAGATGCAATGTACTTTCCGTTTGTTGGCGAGCTAATATTAAGTTCATTTTCTGATTTAGATTCGATCCATTTTGTTCCGGTAGATGATCCAAAATTCTTAGCCTTTATACCTAACGTTTTAAGAAAATCCATTTTAGTGCTCCTTACTTTTTATTTTTTATTGTTGATCTTTTCTAAAATTGATTTGATAGTTATGATTTTCATTTTTTCTTCAATATCAACCTGGATATCAGAAAATAGTTCCAGAAAATAACTGTTTAGTTTAGCAGGCATACTATTTTTTTTAACATCTTTCTTCCGCACATCAAGGTAAAATGCCTTCCTGTCTTCAATCGCACAATAAATTTCCTGCAGATGAAGCTTTGATGAATCTTTTTTCAATAAAAATCCACCCTTGACTCCGTAGCTGCTTTCTACAATATCATTCTTCACAAGCATCGAAAGAATTTTCCTCAACTTTGAAGCATTTACCCCAATACTATTTGCGATGTCAGTACTATTTTTTGGCTCCGGGTAGCAGTTCGAAATATAGCATAATGCTTTTACCGCAGTTGATAACTTTGTTGATGCTGACATAAATTTTAATAATTGTTACAGTAAGTGTAACTATTTAATAATGCAAAATCAACCTTTATTCATCAAATAAAACAGCTTCAGAAAGTTTGTTCTGGTAAATTTTTGCCCGAACAGTGATTTAAATCAGCGTAAATAAATAGATTTAGATTTGATAATTCTTTCCCAAATATTTAATTTTGTTCATAAAAAAGTTTGATTTTACAATCAGTTAAACATGTTTATTCCAACTCAAACATATCTGGCACCCAGAAGAAGTAGCTTAAGAAGTTACTTTATATCCCGCTACGAAAACGTATTTTAGTACCTGAAGCTTAAGCTTCTTTTATTAATCATTTCACACATTAAAATTCGAAAGATTTTTTCCGTTAAATATTCGAGGAAATTTGCATGATTATTGGAATAAGACGAGAAGATAAGAATAAATGGGAAAGACGCGTGCCCTTAATTCCCGACGATATTGAGTTTTTAAAAAATAAGTACGGTATTAAAACACTTATTCAGCCATCAAAAATCAGGGCTTACTCTGATGAAGAATATGGTAATACCGGAGCAGTTGTAACCGAGGATATCAGTAAAGCACATACGATATTCGCAGTAAAAGAAATTCCATTAGACTTTTTTGAAGAAAGAAAGACGTACATTTTTTTTTCGCATACAATAAAAGGACAGCTTTACAATATGCCTCTCCTGCAACGAATGATGGAACTGAAATGCAACTTGATCGATTACGAAAGAATTGTAGATGAAACAAATAGACGGCTTATTTTTTTTGGAAGACATGCCGGAATAGCGGGGATGATTGAAACACTTCACACTCTGGGACAAAAATTAAAACTTCAAGGTCACCGAACTCCGTTCGAAAAAATTAAGCAGCCGTATCAATACGGTTCAATTGCTGAAGCGAAAAATCAATTGAAACTAATTGGCGATCAAATTCGTTCGGAAGGAATTCCTGATAACCTGCAGCCATTGGTTGTTGGCTTTGCCGGATATGGTAATGTATCAAGAGGCGCCCAGGAAGTTTTTGATCTTCTGCCTGTAAAATCGCTTCAACCCTCTGAACTATTTAATAAAGAAAACTTCTCTTTGGAAGAAAAAGAATTTACTCTCTATAAAGTCGTATTTGAAGAAAAAGATATTGCTGAACCTAAGAAAGGAACTTTCGAATTACAGGATTATTACAATAACCCGCAAAAGTATAAGGGTAAATTTGAAGAGTTTATTCCTCACTTAAGTGTGCTGGTTAATTGTATTGTCTGGTCTGAACAGTACCCGCGTCTTATTACAAAAAATTATTTAAGTAGCGGTTCTTTTCTTGAATCCGATAGAAAATTAATGGTGATAGGAGATATTACCTGCGATATAAACGGATCAATTGAGATAACATATAAAGGAACAACTCCAGGTAATGCGTCGTACACTTATTTTGCAGATGATGATAAATTTACTGATACTATCCGGGAAAACGGAATCACCGTTATGGCAGTTGATAACCTGCCTTGTGAAATTCCGATAGACTCTTCGATGGAATTTTCCCATGCTCTCAGGGATTATGTGTATGAAATATTAAATGCAGACTTCAACAAATCTTTTAATGATCTTTCTCTTCCCTACCCTATTATGAAGGGATTAATTCTTCATCAGGGAGAATTAACCGGGGAATATATTTATCTGAATAATTATTTAAATAAGGAATAAAAAATGAAAAAATTATTAGTATTAGGAGCGGGATTGGTAAGCAAACCAGGCGTTACATATCTTCTTAAGCAGAATGATATCTTTGTTACAGTTGCATCCCGAACCGTAAGTAAAGCAGAAAATCTTGTAAAAGGTTTTTCAAACGGCAAAGCAATTCAGCTTAATGTACAAGACGAAGAAAACTTAGCGGAATTAATAAAAAACAATGATATCATTGTTAGTCTTCTCCCGTGGGTTAATCACCAAAAAGTTGCAAATCTTTGCATTACCCATGAAAAACATATGGCAACTACTTCTTATGTCAGTGAAGGAATGAAAGAGCTTCACGATGAGGCAGTTAAAAGGAATCTATTATTCTTAAATGAAATTGGAGTTGACCCGGGCATTGATCATATGTCTGCTATGAAAATTATTGATGATGTTTATAGCGAAGGTGGGAAAATTTTACACTTTTATTCTTATTGCGGCGGTCTTCCTGCACCTGAAGATAATGACAATCCATTCGGATATAAATTTTCCTGGAGCCCGAAAGGTGTGGTTCTTGCCTCACGAAATTCTGCAAAATTTTTGGAGAATGGCAAACTGGTTGAGATTGAGGGAAAGGATTTATTTCTCAATTACCGACCGGAAGAAATTGAAGGGTTGGGAAAATTTGAAGTGTACCCCAACAGGGATTCGATTCCTTATAAAGAGCTTTATAAGCTGAAAGATGCTCTTACTGTGATGAGAGGAACGTATAGAAATATTGGATGGTGCGATACCCTTAAAAAAATAGTTGACCTTGGCCTAATTGATGAAAACCCGGTTGAAGGATTAAAAGGAATCACTTTTAGGAAAATGATGGCTGATCTTATAAAAGAGAAAGACGGTGCCGATGTTGTTAATAAAGTTGCAGAGACACTGGGATTGGAACCTGACTCAGATATTTTAAAAAGACTTGAATGGTTAGGTTTGTTTAGTGAAGAACACGTACCCGAATTCGATAACAGGTTAGATATACTCAGCTATTTGTTAGAGAAGAAACTTGTTTTCAAAGATGGTGAGAAAGATATGATCATTTTGCAGCACAAGTTTACAGTAGAAAATGCAGATAAATCAAAGGACCTTATAACCTCAACTCTGATTGACTATGGTGAAGCATTGAAGGAATCATCAATGGCTAGAACAGTTAGTCTTCCGTTAGCAATTGGCGTTAGGTTTATGGCTGAGGGGAAATTCAATCTCACCGGGGTTCATATACCTATAACAAAACAGATTTACGAGCCTGTACTTAAGGAATTAGAGACTTTAAACATTAAAATGGATGAAAGAAAATTTCGATTAAATTAATTATCTTTACACTGATTCTTTATTAACGAAAATAACTACTTGCATGAAGCGGCTCCTTGTTTGGAGCCGTTCTCATTTTAAAGTATTTTTAACCAATGTCTGGCAAACTTTACATTGTAAGCACACCAATTGGCAACCTGAAGGATATAACAAGACGTGCTCTGGAAACTCTTGAACAGGTTGACTTTATTTTATGCGAGGATACGCGCATTACTTCAAGACTTCTAAAGCGTTACAATATTGCTAAAGAATTGGTTTCATTTAATGCAGTATCGGAAATTAGGAAAATTCCAGCAGCGCTAACAAGAATTCAAAAGGGAGATAACTGTGCGTTAGTTTCAGATGCAGGCACACCGACAATTTCTGATCCGGGAATAAGACTTATTTCCCAGGTTTTAAAGGAAGAGATCGAAATAATTCCTATCCCGGGAACTACTGCTCTTATTGCTGCTTTAACTATTAGTGGCTTACCTACAGATTCTTTTGTGTTTGAAGGATTTCTTCCGCAGAAAAAAGGGAGACAGAAAAAATTAAAGGAATTATCAGAAGAGAAAAGAACAATTGTTTTGTACGAATCAACTTACAGGATTAAAAAACTGGTAGATGAATTAGTTGATTATATTCCTGATAGATTTGTAGTTGTTTGCCGTGAGCTGACAAAAAAGTTTGAAGAAACCTGGCGGGGCTATCCTAATGATTTGAAGCAGCAAATTGATAAAAAAACCATTAAAGGTGAGTTTGTAGTTGTGATTTCACCTAAAGAGTGGAAGTAGTTATTCATCTCTGTGTTTCTCCGTGTTTTCTCAGTGGTTCTCTGTGTAATTTTCTTTCACAGAGGAAAAGGAGAAGACACAGAGTTCCACAGAGATGCTAA
>JAZGGS010000336.1:0-5903 GCA_036480595.1 Ignavibacteriaceae bacterium | reverse complement strand
TCCTTTTTTGGTTGTTAGTTGTAAATCGTAAATTAGTATAAAATATTGTACCAGTTCAATTGCTATTGATTTTGCTTAATAAATAAGCAAATTGAGGATATTGATAACAAACAGGGGTAATTTATTACCGGATTTATAAACGGTATCCTATATTATTTTGTATGAATGGTATTTTAACTTCGCTTTGCACAAAAAATATTGATATTATATCGACAAAAAAAAGTCTTTAGCCTCAACTGTAAGATGCATTTTTTTTTAATATAAAATCAAGTGTTTTTAAATATTTTTTTTATACCCGGAAAAAGTGATACTGAAAGAAAACTATTTGGTTTTAATATATTTGCTATGCAAAACAATATTCATAACCAGGAAGAAAAGTTGAAAAAAAGTAGTATTAAACATATCTGTTTCGATCTTGATGGTACATTAATCGATTCAAAAATAACAATTTTAAAATCTACGATAGCAGCGCTTAAGGAATTAAATATTGAAGCATCGCTTCCTGAAGATAAATTTATCACGATGATAGGAATGCATTTCATCGATATTTTTGATGAATTTAAAATTGATGTGCCCGATTTCAACGAGTTTATTTCTGTTTACAAATCTCTTTATTTTAATTTTATTGATGAATCTCTTCCTTTTCCCGGTGTAGCAAAGGTGCTGAAATATTTTACTGAAAAAGGAATAAAAACTTCTTTGCTCACAACTAAAGCACAGGACCAGGCGGATAAGATAATTGATCACTTCGGTTTGAGGAAAAATCTTTCCTACGTTATGGGAAGGAGGAACGGTGTTGCACACAAACCCTCAGCCGAACCTTTACTAATTATTTGTGTAGAATTAGGAATACAACCATCAGAAACTTTAATGGTTGGCGATACTGAACTGGATATTAATTGCGGAAAGAATGCCGGGGCACTTTCCTGTGGAGTAACATACGGCTATAGAACGGAAGAAAATCTAAAAGAATATAATCCGGATTTTTTAATAAATGATATTAGTGAACTGAAAGATTTATTAAGTAATGATAAATAAGAAGGTTACTATACGTATGGTAATTAAGAGTGTTCTTAAGATTTTTTGATGCAAGAAAATCTCTTATTGCTGCTGTTTCCGGTTCTGAGAATGGAGCTATTCCCCTGTAAGTATCGCTGTTGAGATCGGTGCTTGATCCTCCGTTTGGTGCATTCCAATATTCGTAAGGTCCGTAATTCCTGTTTAAATCAACACCGTAAGAACCATCATTATTTTTTCTGTTCTTTCTCCACATTCCGCCCCCATTAGGATTTGTCTGGCGATTGTATTCATAACCATCCGGGTTTAAAACAGGAATGAAATACATTTCCCGATTATTTATCAGGTATTCCGCTTCTGCATTAGAACTATAATTTTCCAGTAGGTAATACATAAAGTAAATCATCTGCATCATACTTTCAGGTTCTCTTGCATGATGTAAAGCAGTGTAGAGAACCTGCGGTTCACTCTCGCTTACCCCGGGATTATCTGAGATCTTTACCATATAGATCGGTCTTCCTTCATTTGAAGTTCCGATTGAAACCTTCTCGGTAATTATGTCGGGGTAAAGCAAAAACATAGTGTCTAGTTCTGCACTAGCTTCATCAAAAGTGTAAAAGCCACCCATCGAACCAAATCCAAATCCTGATACGCTAAAATGAGTTCGGGTTTGCCTCAGAACTTCTTCTTTTTCAGCATCAGATAATACGGGAAGATTTTCATAATACTCAATCCAATCTTCTATAAGCACTTCGTAGTTGAAGCCGGAAGATTTTAATAGCGCATAATCATCTTCATCAATAAAAACAATTATTGCATTATCTTTGGTTAAATGAGGATGATCAAAATCTAAACCTGCCTGGTAAAGCTGGTTTACATCATCGTGATCGGATAAGGAAATTTTAACTTGTTTGTAGGTTTGTGCAGAACTGAAATTAATTATAAATAAAAATAAAAATAAATAGAGTAAACTTTTTATCATGGATTCACTTTTTTATTTTATTTAACAAGTAAAGTTAACATATTTCGAGCCAAAATTAATATAAAAATCTGGTGTTTTTTATTTTAAGTTTAGATCCACAATTTTTATGACGATAACTATGTCATTTTATCTTTCAATTGAATACTTTTAGTCTATTCTAATTTTAAGCAAATAATCCGGAGGTACTATGAACTTTTTGCATAAGTGTTTCGTTTTTACATTACTAATTAGCTCTTTTAACTTTGCCCAAAATGATAAAGATGATTCTGTTCATCAATTTAATATAATTTACCAGGTTGAGAGTACACCCGTTAGCAGCCAGGATAAAACAGGAACCTGCTGGTGTTTTGCAACTCAATCTTACCTGGAAACAGAGCTGCTAAGAATGGGAAAAGGCGAGTATAATCTTTCCGAGATGTTTGTTGTTAGAAACACTTTTCCGCTTAAAGCAGAAAAATATATTCGCTACCATGGCTTAAGTAACTTTGGGCAGGGCGGGCAGGCGCACGATGTGCTGTTGGTGATGGAAAATTTCGGGTTGGTTCCCGAGGAAGTTTACACTGGCAAACCTCTTAATGAAGAAAAACATAATCACTCGGAGATGACTGCAGTTCTTAAAGGTGCTTTAGATGCTGTTATTAATACGAAAGGTAAAATTTCACCGAATTGGAAAGAAGTGTGCGAATCGGTTCTGGATATTTATCTTGGCGAAATTCCGGAAACTTTTATTTATAACGAAGAGGAATATACTCCTCGTAGTTTTGCAGATATGCTGGGGCTTAATCCTGATGATTATATTGAAATCACTTCTTATCAGTATCATCCTTATTACGAAAAATTTGTTCTCGAAATACCTGATAACTGGACGAACACTGAATATTATAACATCCCTATTGATGAGCTAATGCAGTTAATCGATTATGCAATTGAAAATGGTTACTCGGTTGCATGGGACGGTGATACGAGTGAAAAAACCTTTTACCGCAAAAAGGGTTACGCAGTTATTCCAATAGATGAAGATGATACAAGTGAAAGCGAAGATGAAGAAATGAAACCTGAAGTGGAGAAAGTAATTACACAGGAGATGAGGGAAGAAACATTCAACAGCTTTTTAACAACCGACGACCACCTTATGCACATAACCGGTATTGCAGAAAACCAGGAAGGAACAAAATTTTATTACACTAAAAATTCGTGGGGCACTAAATATAAATACGATGGATACTGGTATATGTCTGAATCATTTGTAAGATTAAAAACCATAGCAATAATGGTTCATATAGATGCTGTGCCGCAAGACATTAGAACCAAACTTGGTATTTAGATTTACTCTTTGTTAGATAATAGTTCGAATGCTATATCTACTTCCTGGTGTGTGCCTGTAATTACAAGTGTATCTTTAGGTTGAAGAATTTCCTTTGCTGAAGGATTTGTTACAGTTACTCCTTTTCGGACAACTGCAATTATTGTTGCACCTGTTTTTGCTCGCAGATTTAACTCACCGATAGATTTTCCTGCAAAGTTGTTAGTTTCATTTAAATAGAATGTATCAGTTAATCGCGCCGAAAGAATTTCATCAATATTATCAAAAACGTTTACACCGGTTTCATCAGAACGTAAATATTTGTAGGACTCTCCCCTTAACAGGTTTACTTGCTGCATAATTACATTTAACGGTATATGAAATTCTTCTAATACTTTTCGGAAAATCCGGATTGAAGTTTCAAACTCTTCCGGAATAACCATATCTGCCCCTATTTTTATCAGTTCATCCGTTTCTCTCATAAATCTTGTCCGTACAATCACATATAAGTTTTTATTTAATTCCTTTGCTAATCTTAATGTTATGCGTGAAGTGGGTGAGTCGGAAATAGCAATTACTAGTACTTTTGCACTTTTAATTTGTGCATGTAGTAAGATTTCAGCTTTACCGACGTCACCAAAGATAATATTTTCTCCCTTTGCTTTTTCCATCTTAACCGTATCAGGATTCATTTCTATAACAACGTATTTAAGTCCTGTATCTTTTAATACACTTGCTAAGTTTCTACCATTTACACCGAACCCGGCAATAACAACATGATTAACCAGTTTATTTTCAGGTTGGTCTATCTCCTTACTTAAATCAATCCTTTCAGATCTATAAGCAATCACAGGAGCAAATCTGAATAAAAATGGTGAAAGGATCATAGTAATTATAGTTGAAGAGAAAAAGATATTAGAGAAATCGGAAGAGATTAAACCGAGGCTCAATCCACGTTCGGCAAGGATAAAAGAGAACTCGCCAATCTGGGCTAATCCTAATCCTGCAAGAACAGCAATACGCGCCGGGTATTTTAAAAACATAACTACTGAAATGATTATCAGTGATTTCAGTATCAACACTCCTAAAGCTGCAACAATAACATACAATGGATTGGCTAGGACAAAACCGAGGTTTAGTAATAAACCAATAGAAACAAAAAAGATACTATTGAAAGCATCTCTCATTGGAAGAAAATCGGCAACAATCTGGTAACTATATTCTGATTCTGAAAATATAAGACCTGCGATAAAGGCACCCAGCGCTAAAGATAAGCCGAGAGAGAATGTTAAGTATGCAGTTCCAAGAAGAAGTAAAAGAACACCAACAGTGAAAATTTCCTTCATCCTTAGTTTTGCCAGCCAGTAAAGCAAATGGGGCGAAAGATACCTGGCTGCTATAAGGATAAAGGCAAGCGCTCCAAATGCCTTTAACAGGTGCATAACTATTGATAAAAAATCCATTTGATCTGATGTGCCGAGAAGATCTGCAAACAGGAACAGCGGAACGATTGCAAGATCCTGAAAGATTAAAATACCCATGGAAATTTTGCCTTGCGGAGAAGCAAGCTCATCTTTATCTGATAAAAGTTTTAAGACTATGGCAGTACTGGATAAGCTGATAAGCATTCCTATAAATACCGCTTGCTTTGCAGGCAGACCAAGGGCAAAAATAATAACCGAAGATAAAAGGATAGTAATGACTACCTGCAATCCCCCACCAATAAGAAATAGCTTCTTTATATTCAATAATTCTTTTATTGAAATTTCGAGGCCAATTGAAAATAGAAGGAGGATTATACCTATCTCGGCAATTGCTCCTATTTCAGAATAGTTTGTGATTACCTCGAATCCAAAAGGACCCAGAATCATTCCGGCAATTAAAAATCCTACAATGCTTGGCAGTTGTATCCGGTTAAAAATTACAATAACAGGAATAGAAACTAGCAGGATTAATACTATATCTTTTATAACTGAATAATCATGCATAAGAATTAATAAATTCCACTAAAAAGTAAAATCGACTAACTAATTTGTAGCAGCTATGCAAAAATAGCATATACTTTACAATAAGTTGTGTACTAAAAATAGGAAAATAATTCAAGGAGATGAGAAACCGTAAAAAATCTAAAAATCCGTTTAATTGGGTTAGTTTAGAATGGAAATCTTATTCGTAGTGCGTCCACATTCTTATTACTTTAACTCTCTTTTGTTTATCTAAAACCTGGTAAACGATTCGATGTTGAATAATAACTCTCCTGTAACGCAATGTCCAGAGATTTATTGAGTTATGGAAATTATTTCAATACAAACTGAATTGGTATCCATATTCTTATATTAAAAGGTTTGCCTCTTTTGAAACCTTGTAGTGCTAAAGGATATAAGCACAGTAAATAGAATTAGTCTTACTAATCTTTATTCAATTTCAGAAAAATTCAACATTTCTTTTCCACTATTGCCTGCGCAAGTGTAATGTTTCTTTCGTTAAGATTGTGAACCATGTTGTGGAATTTTTCGTCAGCATTTTCACCCATCACAAGATGCAAATCCAAGGGAGATGGTTCCCGATTTTTCATCTTTGCCTTAAACCCATCCTCTTAAC
>JAZGGS010000335.1:0-2418 GCA_036480595.1 Ignavibacteriaceae bacterium | reverse complement strand
AGTATTCAATAACATTAGCAAAGAGGAACTGCTTTCTGCACTAAAGAAAGGAAATTACCATGAACTTTATAACGAAACCGATATTACAGGAACAACAAGTACTACCAAAGAAGTAATCATAACATTTAAACCGAATAAATGTGATACTATTAATAGTTCAGGTAAAGGAGCAATTGTTTTATCCGGTGATTGTATAGATCATGGCGGGCATGTAATTGCAAGTGACAGTAGTTTTTTTGTTAACAATAAGCCGGTAGCTCTTATCGGGGATGAAGCTTTATGTACACAGCACGGATTAACAAAAATTATTAGCTCTGAAATGATGGATGTTCTAAGCGGTAATAAGCAGATTGCAAGAATTGGTGATAAGACTGATTGCGGCGCTACAATTATAGGCGGCAGTAAAAATACTTTTGCAGGAATTAAATAAAATAAACTTTGGAGAATAAAATGAAATATCTAAAAAGTCGTAAAGGCGCTCTTACTTTTCTACTGGTTGCTTTATTAATTGTATGCTGTTTCTGGATAGTTAAATCGGAAATTCGGGCAGCAAGTTTACAATCCCGGTTGGATGAACATCACAAACAGTTGCAGGTTAATAGTGATGTATTAGAGGGATTAGTATTTTTTAATCGCGGGACAAGTAAAGCAAACATACATCTAACTGAAGATATAGCTTACATTAGCTCAGAATTAGCATCAATTAAACTGAAAAATAATAAAGTTGAAATTGAAACGCCCGGTGATATACAAATAGGTAACGGAAAGAATATAAGATTTGGATACAGCAAAGAAAAGGATTACTTCTATATGGTGCATGGAGGGACAAAATTAAACTTTGGCAAACATGTCACTGCTGATGGTACAATATATTACGGGGCATTTATCGAAACTGAATCAGGGAATGCATTTCATATTTCTGATGAAGGAGTAGGTGCTTGGGTTAATAGTGATGAAGGTGAGTACTCTCTCAAATTAGCATCAAAGAAAAAATTCGTTGAATTAAAAAAAGGTGATTCCAAAATTCGGTTCGAAGGTGATGATATTAATATTGAAGCACTCGGTGATATTAACATCACTTCAAAAAATGGTAAAGTTAATATAAACGGGAAAAGATAGAATTGAAGAAGTCTAGCCGTATTGGCGGGGCATGCCCTGTCTCTATAATTTATAATCAAAATTATCCAAGTCCGTTGTTAAGATTTACAATCTCAACCTCACCCTTAAATCCCTCTCCTTACCAAGGAGAGGGACTGAGGGAGAGGTTTGTTATATTAAAAGTATGTGACGTTTAGGAATCGAGAATAAACCCGGGGAAAGTTTTACCAATTATTCCTTATAAACCCGCGGTACACGTGTGTTAATATTTGTTAAAATTTCATAAGGAATTGTGCCTGCCCAATCTGCCAACTCTTCGCAGGTAATTGAGTTTTTTCCATCGCTTCCTAAAAGGATAATTTCGTCCCCGTTGTAAGCACTTTCCTGCTCAATATTAACAACAATCTGATCCATAGAGATCGTTCCGATTACAGGATACCTCTCCCCTCTTAAAATAACTTTAGCTTTGCTGTTCATACTTCTTAAATAACCGTCGCCGTAACCAACCGGAACTGTAACAGCTCTAATATTATTTTCCGGTTTCCAGGTTAAGCCGTAACCAACCGGCTGACCGGCTTTGATCACTTTAAAATAAACTACAAGTGACTTCCACGATAAAGTTGGTTTTACTTCAACAGTTTTTTTAACCTCTGCAGAAGGATAAACTCCAAAAAGCATAATGCCGGGACGCACCATATCAAAGTTTGCTTCGGGCAGTTGCAATATTGCACCGGAATTTGCAAAGTGTCTTACCGGCGGCTTTATCGAACGCTTATCAAAAAAACTTAAAACTTCATTAAATCGTTCCAACTGGAGTTTTGCATGTGTAAGATCTTCGGCTTCTGCATTTGCAAAGTGTGAATAAATTCCTTCTACAATTATATTTTTACAATTGTAAGCTATTTCTAAAAATTTTTCTGCATTATAATAATGAACACCAATCCTTTCCATCCCTGTATCTATTTTAAGATGAACAATTGCTTTTACTTTCATCTGTTCTGCAGTTTCATCTATCATTTTAATTTTATCTAATGAAGAAGCGGTTATGGTAAGATTATGTTTTAAGAATAACGGAACCTGGTTTCCCCAAACTCCTCCTAAAACAAGAATAGGAATGTTTATTCCTTTTTCTCTAAGCAGAATTCCCTCTTCCACAACTGCCACACCAAGATAATCTGTTTTTAACTGCTGGAAGAATTGCGCAGTGCGCAGAAGTCCGTGCCCGTATCCGTTTGCTTTAAGTACGGGCATAATTTTAGAATCTTTAACGTGCTGCTTTATCTTGTTAAAATTTTCTGCAAGTGTTTTTAAATCCACTTC
>JAZGGS010000334.1:0-8339 GCA_036480595.1 Ignavibacteriaceae bacterium | reverse complement strand
GCAAGAATAAAGTAAACATCTTTTGGGATTTTAAAAGGTATTTCAGAAAGTTTATATGAATTTCCGTTTTCATCTTCAAACTGCCAGCCGCCAATGTTTACCGAGTCCTCACTTAAATTTAAGAACTCGATAAAGTCGCTATTACCTTCACCGGCATCAAACATAATTTCGTTAATCACCAAATCGTTACGCTCATAATCAGGCGCATTACCAATTGAGTTGGGTGCACCGGGAGTGCTGCCACCAGGGTCAAGCGAGGTTGTCCAGTTTGTGCTGTCGTTTGTTTCTTCATCAAATAAAATTCTTTCAAGTGAAAATCCCTTTCTTCCACCCCAGGAAGAGCGATAAAGAAGACTATCAATTATACCATCCCTAAAATCGTAAACTACAATTCCATCAACGCTGTTGCCAAGTGTTCCGAAGTTTGTGAAGAAAATTATTGATGTAACTTCAGGATGTAACGAGTTGAATGATGTATCTTTTGCAATCACAAGAAATTCATCTGGCTTGATAAAAAGATCGCTGTTAGTTATAAAATTTTTGGTTGGAGTTGTAAAAAGATCTCCAACAGACCAGTCTTTAATGTTTATTGAATCATCGGAAACATTTACTAGTTCAATCCATTCCGATTCATTATCTGCTGGATTATACATCACTTCGTTAATGATAAGTATTTTACCCGGGAACCCAGGTTCTATATATCTTTCAAAATAATTATTGAGCGAATCCTCATCTTCGGTGAAGAAAATTCTAACTGCAGTTAAAACTTTTGAAGTTAGGTTACTTATTGGGAGGGAAGAAGTTATTGATGATGAATCTCCTGATGCTAAATTTAAGCCAGTCTCCCTGCTTAACAATTGATCTACAACGTTATTTGAATCTGTATCGATAAAAAACTCAACATTAAAATTGTTAGCATTGGAAGAACCATTGTTTTTAATTGAAGCGGAAATAAAAACATCATTACCATTGACCGGGAACCGTGGATCAAAACTTAATGCCACAACAGAAAGATCAAACTGCTTTGGTGTTATACTATTAATTCTTCCAGGTGTGCTCAGTTCAATATCAAATGATGATCCCCAGTTTGAAGAGAGATTTGAACCTGCAGAAGTAGAAACTCTTTCAAGCGAGTAACCGTTCGTTCCGCCCCACTGGTTAAAGTAATGAACCGAATCTATTACCGCACCACTTCCATCTTTTAATATCACTCCATCAACATCGTTGTTAAAAGAGGGAAGCCCAAGTTCAACAATCTGCGAAGGAATAAGCCGGTGATAATTTAAGATAGCTGCATCCTTTGTTAAAACAATAAAACTGTTCGGAGGGATGAAAATGTTGTCTTCAATAGTAGCGGTTGCAGGAGTTGTTATAATATCGGTAATGCTCCAGTCTAAAAGATTTATTTGCTCATTAGTATTGTTGAACAGTTCAATCCATTCAGGTTCGCCCCCGGAAGGTCCGTACATAATTTCGTTAATAACTATTGATTGCGGAGGGAAGCCGGGCGCTATAGTTTTGTAGAATTTATTGTTGGTTGTATCTTCATCCAGGTTAAAAACTGTGTTAACCAAAAATCCTTTTTTAGATTGAAGATTTTCAATTGAGAAATTAAGTGAATAGTTATTAGAATCGCCCGCAGCAAGTATAAGCGATTCAATCGTAGTTATAAGAATATCGGGCAATGAATCGAGGTTTGTATCTTCAAAAAGCTGAAGGGAAAAGACTGCAGAGTTCAAACCGATGTTTTTTACTTTTACTGAAACAGTAACCGTATCTCCCTCAATAGGAAAAGGTGGTGAGAAGATCAAATCAACCGTTGCAATATCATAATCCTTCTGCGTAACCGAATTTATGTATCCCGGTGTTCCGTTATAGATGCTTACCGATGTTGCCCAATTTGTTGAATCGATTGGTGATAATTCAGCATCAATTTTCTCGAGTGATCTTCCATCGTTACCACCCCAGGCAGATAGGTATTGTAGAGAATCTATTGTCCTGTTCAATGAGTCGAGAAGGATTATTTTATCACCGTTATTATTAAGCGCCGAAAAATTTTGGATAACAACCTGCGAGGGGATGTTATAAAAGTTATAAATTGAACTATCATCAGCTATTACAAGATATTCGAACGGATTTAAAATTATTGAAGTATTAACAATCCTGATTGTATCGCTGATATCTGCAACCTGGTAATTCTTAAGGTTGATAGTTTTACTGCTCCGATTAAAGATCTCGATCCATTCCGGTTCAGGGGAATTGGGTGCGTACATAAATTCGTTTATTATAAGATCATTTCTCACTTCGTTAACTGTAGCTCCAATTATGTATGTGAAGCCAAAGTTGTTAGTTGTATCATCATCCAACGTGGTTTCAACTTTTGTGATGAAGTAATTTATGCCAATAACAAAGTCATTAGTAAGAAAATTGAAGATTGAACTATCGCCGGATGGAAGTGGAAACCCCATTTGAGTTGAAATTAATTCTGATGGCTGCGGGATAGAATCGGCGTTTACATCTCTGAATAGTTTTACATCGTAATTTTGTGATTGATTCAATCCTAAATTTGAAACCTGAACATTTAACTCAATTTGTTCACCGATAATTCCAAATTCATTTGCGGGTTCAAATAGTGTAACGGCAAGATCGTAAGCTTTGGGAGTAATTGAATTTATTATACCCGGTGTTGCTTTGTTTATACTAAGAGAGGTTCCCCAGTTAACCGAATCATTGCTTCCCTCATCAACAGAAATTCTTTCGAGAGATCTCCCGCCTGCATTTCCTCCCCATGTGGGAAGATAGAAAAGTGAATCAACCATAAAACCGATTGAATCCTTAATTACAACAGCATCCCCACTGTTATTAAGTGCAGGAAGGGTCAGCTTGATAATTTCTGAAGGAACATTATAAAAGTTAAGGATTGAAGAATCTTTAGTAAGAACAATAAATGAATTAGCCGGAATAAAAACGTCATCATTTGTAATTGTAACTGAGCTGGCAGCATCAAACAGTTTCCACTTTTTAATATTAAGCGGGCTGGAAGTTCTGTTATACATTTCAACCCATTCCGGCTCATCGGTAGAAGGACTGTACATAATTTCATTTATAACTACATCGTTGTAATTAGCGCCGGGCGGGAAGACAACAAAGCTGCTGATTAACTTGTTGTTGGAGAAATTTTCATCATCCGAAAAAACAACCTTTGCAATTACCTGGTAATCTCCCGATTGTAATGAATTCATTACTGTGCTTGCAGTTATAGAATCTCCCGGCTGAAGATTACTGTACGGCTGGGAAAAAATTAATTCACCCGGATCTGCGGTTGAATCGAAATCTGCATCGTTATAAATTTCAATTGAATAAGATTGAGCAAGCTCTGTCCCTAAGTTTTTAACCTTTGCGGAAATTGTAACATCGTCACCCTCTACCAAAATGGAAGGATTAAAAATTAGTGAACTCATTGCCAGGTCGAACTGCACTGGTGTAACCGAATTTTGAAAACCGGGCGTACCGTTTGTTACATTTGAATTTGCCCAGTTGGAAGCCGAACTGTCCTGTATCATCTCAATTTTTTCATCGGAAACAGCTGCGCTGTTATTTGCAGAATAAAAATAAGCTTCAAGCGTATCCTCATTAGTATTTAATAGCCAGACGGGTCTATCGGAGGTGTTAGCCATCCCGGATGAGCCAAAAGAGTTGTTATCAATTTTTAAGAGTAATGCTTCCGGTGGAATCAAGCCATCGTAAATACCTGAACCGAAAGGATAATCACCCTCCAGGATTATAGCAAAAGAATTTGGCGGGAGAATTGTTCCTTCGCCTGCATCAATAATAATATCCGGGTTGGAAGTAGAATATTTGATCTTAAAACTATCGAGATCAATACTTTCTATTTCACTGAAGTTATAAAGTTCAATAAATTCATTTGGTCCCGAAGTAGGATAGAACATTATTTCGCTTAAGATAAGCGTGGTATCCGTCTGTGCAAAAGCTACAGAAAAAAAGAGTGGAAGAAAGAAAGAAATATATTTTAACATTGCCCAATAAATAAATTTACCCCAACCCACAAATAAATTTACCCCAATATAATTATTTTATTTCGTAATTACCTTATCCTTTCGTGCCGGAGGTTTTTTGCCTGCTAACTTATCAAACAGGAAGTTGGGTAGAATATTTATCAGTTTTGTTGCAAGCACGGTTGGAAGAGGAAATTCAATCACCCGCTTCTCTTTTTTAATTCCATCAAGGATAATCTTTGCCGCTTTATCAACACTCATCATAAACGGCATATGGAATTCATTCTTATCGGTCATTGGTGTGCGAACGAATCCGGGTTTAACAGTTATAACCTTAACGTTGAAAGGTTTTAATTCAATTCTTAAACTTTCCAGTAAAATTGTTGCCGCAGCTTTGCTTGCATTATAGAACCCGCTTTTCGGAAATCCCCTTGAATCGGCAAGTGTAGAAATCCCTACGATCATCCCATTCTTTCGTTCCATAAATTCGGGTAAAAGCTGTTCAACAGAGTAAACGATACTTAATGCATTTATATCAAAAATTTCTTTTGCTCTATTACCATTATAAAATTCTAATCCTGTTCTTCCGCTAACGCCTGCATTCAGAATTGCAATATCAATCTTACCGAAATGCTCTCTAACTTTTCCGAAAGTTTCAAATACCTGCTCCCGTTTTCCAACATCACATTGTATGGTTAACAGATCAACACTATTAATTTCCTCTGAAAGTTTAATGAGGAGATTTTCCCTTCTGGCAATTAAAGCAAGTTTACAGCCCTCTTTTGAAAGATGATGAGCAAGTGAGTATCCTATCCCGGAAGATGCGCCGGTTAAAAGAACAACTTTATTTTTTAAGTCCATAAAAGTGGTGCGGGATTTGATAAAATATAGGGAGGAATTTAATGAAATGGTGGAGCGATTTAAACTTTGCTATTTTCGAACAATTCTGTATTTTACATCAAAAATTATTCCAATATAGTGAACTGGCAAATATTACCGGTTGGAGACATACTTGTTCGTAAAGAAATTGCAAATATGCCATTTAAATGCGATTTAAAAAAGTGCAAAGGCGCCTGTTGCACGATTGAGAGTGAATTTGGTGCACCGGTGAAAAGAAGTGAGATTGAAACGATAGAGGAAATTCTAGAAATCGTAAAAGTTTATTTATCGGGGGAACATAAAAAAGAAATTGAAGAGAACGGTTTTTATGAAAATAAAAGCGAGGAATTACTGATCAGAAGTATGAGTAATAAGGAATGTGTTTTTGTTTGTTATGAAGAAGATATTGCAAAGTGTGCCATCGAAAAGGCATACATGGAAGGTAAAACCGATTTTCGAAAACCGATTTCCTGCCATCTGTTCCCAATAAGGGTTTCAGATTTTGGAGGAGATGTTTTAAGATTTGAAAAATTTGATGAGTGTAAAGCTGCTATTGATGCAGGAAAAAATAATAATATAACCGTTGCAGAATATTGCGAGGAACCGCTTAACAGGCTTTACGGAAAAAACTGGTATTCACAATTAAAGGAAGCTATCGGAAGGTAATATGCTATCATTAGTCCAGAAATTATCACAGCAGCAGAAACTATCGCCTCAGCAGATTCAGTACCAGAAACTACTTCAACTAAATACTCTTGCGCTGGAACAGAGAATAAAAACCGAGCTGGAATTAAATCCTATCCTTGAAGAAGAACTGGAAATTGCACAGGAAGACAAGGATAAAGAAAAAGAAGAAGATTTTGAAGAAGTTAATGATCCTGATAAGGAGGAATTTGAAATTGAAGACTTTATGAATGATGACGACTTTGAGCACGAAAAAAGTTTTAAAAGCACGGATGAAGAACAATACCAGCCGTTAGCCCCTGCAAGAGAGACACTTACTGAATACATTACAGAACAGTTAAGACTGCTTAACCTTGATGAAACAATGTACTTGCTTGGTGAGGAGATAATAGGCAACCTTGACCAGGATGGTTATTTGAAAAGAGATCTTGATGATATATTAAATGATCTTGAACTGTTTGAACATATAACCATTGAACCGGAAGTTGCAGAAGAATTGCTGGAGAAGGTACAGCACTTTGATCCGGTTGGAATTGCCAGCCGCAGTTTACAAGAGTGCCTGCTTATCCAATTGCGTGCAGATAAATATGCAGATACTTATTACAAATATCTTGCAGAAAAAATGTTGATAGAATACTACGATGATTTTACCAAGCGAAGGTTTGAAGCGCTGAAGCAAAAAATGAACATGACCAATGAAACTATTAAAGCTACAGTTGAACTTATCCAGAGTTTGAATCCTAAACCGGGCGAAGGAAATATTGAATCAGCCGAGATGAACCAGATTTCACCCGATTTTTTAATAGAAAAAATTGAAAATGATTTTGTTATTACTCTTAACGATAGAAGCATGCCCTCGGTTACTATCAGTAAGCAATACCTGGAAATGTTTGAAAGCAATAGGAGTAAGAGAGGAAAAAAATCTACAAGAGAAAAAGAGACTTATAAATTTTTAAGAGAAAAATTTGAATCAGCAAAATGGTTTATTGCGTGTATACAGCAAAGAAGAGATACGCTGATGAAAATAATGCAGGCAATTTTCCAGAGGCAGTACCAGTTTTTTGAGAAGGGACCCAAACTTCTTAAACCGATGATTTATAAGGACATTGCCGAAGAGATAATTATGGATATCTCAACAATTAGCAGGGTTGTTAACGGAAAGTATGTTCAAAGTCCTATGGGTATCCATGAACTTAAATATTTTTTCAGCGAGGGTTTAACAACCGATACCGGCGAAGAGGTATCGAACAAACACATCAAAGAACGGTTAAAAGAGATAATTAATGGCGAGGATAAGATGAAGCCCTTTAGTGATGATAAACTTGCCGAGCTGCTAAACAAAGAGGGAATTCATATTGCGCGCAGAACAGTTGCAAAATACAGGGAGCAGTTAAGGATTCCGGTTGCACGGCTTCGAAAAGAATTATAATGAATTATGTGATTGATGTTCTTATCATCATTTTTCTTTTTGGTTTATACGCGTTAATTCATTCCTATCTTGCTTCAATAAAAGTTAAAGAGTGGTTCAAAAGGAATTTTGGTGATCTTATTGCTTTTTACCGGCTGGGGTATAATATCTTCGCTCTCGCTTCACTTTATCTTATTTATGAACTTTCGCCCAAACCTTACTTAATTCTTTACGATTTACCCAACCCGTACGATCTTATTATTTTGATGCCGCAGTTCCTTGCACTGGCAGGGTTATTCTGGGCATTTAAGTATATTTGTTTTAAGGAATTTTTAGGTCTGAACCAGGTAAAAAGATATTTTGAAAAAAACTATAATTCTGAACTTGATGAAAATTTAACTCTTCAATTAGAGGGACCTTTTAGATACACACGGCATCCTGTTTATTTCTTTTCTATACTTATCCTGTTGTTCAGACCCACGATGGATTTGTTTTACCTGGTGTTTTTCCTCTGTATAGTGATTTATTTTTACATTGGTTCTTATTTCGAAGAGGAGAAATTAACAAAACACTTTGGAAAAATTTATACAGTTTACAGGAAATCGGTACCGAAAATATTTCCTGTTAAATTTTTAGAACCTTACAGAACAAAAGATTTATCGAAACTAAGAAGGAAAGACTGATGAAGCAAAAAATAAGATCGACTACAATTTTAGGCATTGTACACAACGGAGTTGCAGCGCTTGGCGGCGATGGGCAGGTTTCTCTGGGTAACACCGTTATGAAGCATAACGCTCTTAAGCTAAGAAAAATATCAAGTGGTAAAGTGCTTTGCGGATTTGCCGGCGGTACTGCAGATGCGTTTGCATTAATGGAAAGGTTTGAAGATAAACTGGAGCAATACCGTGGCAATGTTAGCCGGGCTGCGGTAGAACTCGCAAAGGAATGGCGCACCGATAAATTCCTTCGCCGGCTGGAAGCAATGCTTGCAATTATTTCGGAAGATACAGCACTTGTAATTTCAGGTAACGGAGATGTGATTGAACCGGATGATAAAATTGTTGCAATAGGTTCAGGTGGAATGTACGCACTTGCTGCTGCTAAAATGTTAAAAAAATTCAGCAAACTTTCTGCAAAGGAAATAGCTGAAGAGGCACTTAAAACTGCTTCCGATATTTGTATTTACACTAACGATAAAATAAATGTTGAAGTTATCGATTAAGGAGAAATGAATTAGATATGTCAAACACGTCAATGCAAGAACTTACGCCAACAAAAATTGTTGAAGAACTTAATAATTATATCATCGGGCAAACCGATGCAAAACGTGCTGTTGCTATTGCGTTAAGGAA
>JAZGGS010000333.1:0-3971 GCA_036480595.1 Ignavibacteriaceae bacterium | reverse complement strand
AACACCATCTTCTTAGTCTCAACAAAAGAACCTGCTTGTAGTCTGTAGAAATAAACTCCGCTTGGCAAACGCTCTGCATGCCAATTTATTTCATAAGTGCCAACTGATTTTTCTTCATTAACAAGTGTTTCAATTTCATTACCGAGTATATCAAAGACTTTTATTACCACATTAGATGATTGTGGAACTGAGTATCTTATTTTTGTCGATGGATTGAACGGATTAGGATAGTTCTGCTCAAGTGAAAATTCAGTAGGAGTTCCAGCTTCAACTTCAACTATCTTTGAGTATTCAAATGAGCCATCATAATCAATTTGTTTTAATCTGTATTCATATCTTCCGAAATTTACATCATTATCTGTAAATGAGTAATGCTGTGATTCTGCAGTTGTACCGTGTCCGGGAACAAAACCAATCTCTTCCCAATCTGCATAGTTGTGTTTTCTTTTTATTACAAATCCTTGGTTATTTTTTTCAGTTGCTGTTTCCCATTCTAATATAATTGAGTGTTCTTTTGTATAAGCAATAAACGAAATAAGCTCAACTGGTATACCACCATCATTTGAATAAAGAATAATTTCATAATTGCCAGCTATCCAAAGCTCATCAGTCTCACAATGCGCTATTGAATGTAATTCATTAAAGATAACATCATCTTGCAAGATCCAATTATTTCCTCCGTCAGTCGTATGCCAAATTTGACCAAACCTACCAATAACCCAACCGATATTTTCATTTTTAAAATAAACATCATTAAATACATAATAAGGAATATCAAGTTGAATTAACCAGGTGATTCCTCCATCCGTTGTCTTTAGGATACTACCAATACCGTTTGTAGTGCCATCTACGAGCCAGCCCAAATTCTCATTTAAAAAGAACATTGATTTAAAAGAATGAGAGCCAGGAACTGTTAATGGTTGCCAGGTTGATCCACCATCAATTGTTCTAATCATATTGGTATATGAACCTGCAGCCCAACCATAATTACTATTGAGGAAGAAAACAGTATAAAACCGACGTGTCGTTCCAGTATTTAATTGAAACCAATTATTTCCTCCATTAGTAGTCTTCAATATAATACCTCCATTTCCTGCTGCCCAGCCTGTCTGGTTATTGATAAAATAAATAGACCTCAATGGTGTTGATATACCACTATTCTGTTGAATCCAGATATTTCCTCCATCTGATGAATGTATTACTTCTCCATCATAACCAGAAGCCCAAATATGTTGTGAATCAGGAAATGAGACTGAAAATAATGCCCAAGAAGATGAGCTACTTACCGTCACATCCCAATTTTGACCACTATTCGATGTACGAAGTATTTTACCACCCTGACCTACAGCGATTCCTTTATACTGATTAGCAAAATCTATTGAATACATTCTTTGGTTAGGTTCGCCGGATAGAAGAATCCAATCTTGACCGGAATTAGTTGTTTTTATTATAGTACCTAAAGATCCGACAGACCAACCATAATCTAGTCCTATTAATGAAATTGAGGTTAAATTGTTATCTACACCTGATAATAAATAAGACCATGACGAGCCCCCATTAGTTGTTTTAATAATAGTACCATTCACTCCGACTGCATATCCAATCATGGAATTTACGAACTTGATATCGTTGCATCGAATGCCCACAAAAAGAGTATTCCAACTAATACCTCCATTTGTCGTTTTCCAAATATAACCTCCATCTCCTGATAATGTCCCATCTGTTCCCACAGCAAAACCATTCATAGAATCAATAAAATATAGTGATTGCAAATCAGGAATATTTAATTGCTGATATTCGTTCCATGTATACCCACCATTTGTAGTTTTTAAAACAATTGTCAAAAAAGAGGAATAGTTGTTGGCTATTGCCCAACCTATTTGATCATTAAGAAAAAATAAATAATCTATATCATATTCTAAGTGGTAAAAATATTGAGTCCAATTTAATCCTCCATCCGTAGTTTTAAGAATATACTCGTATCCTGATATCCATCCTATATTATCACTGATGAAGAACATATCCCAATAAGTATAATCTTCTAAATCAGCTACTAAAAACCAGGATTCCCCAGCATCTATGGTCTTAAATATTCTACCATTGTAAAGATCTAATACTAAACCAGTATTCTCATCAACAAATTCAACATCAACTAAATAAGAATAATAACCAATGTCTTGTAATGCCCAGGTATTTCCCGCGTCTGTTGTTTTTAATATCATTGCATCACTACCAACTGCAAAACCTGTTGTTTCATTAACAAACTTAACAGATCTGAAGCTATTTCCCGGTGGTATAGGATTCTGCCAAAACCAGCCTTGTTGTGCAAGTATTGTGAATTGTAATAAAAAAAATGCGATAAAAAGTAGCAGCGAATTTTTCATAACCACTCCAATTATGGATAGTTATTTAAGTCCTGCACCTAAGGAAGAATCATTAAGTGTGAATACTGTAATCCACTCCACAACACTTCCTCAAGTTGCAGTGGATATTAACTAACCATTAACTTGGAAAAATATTTGATTAAATTCAAGAAAAATAAACTTAACTATTGGCAAGTAATAAAAAACCATAAGCTGGGACAGAATTGCAACAAATTTCTATTGAAGAATATATTTATTGAGTTACGATAATCTGTATTAGAAGTGTAATTAAAAAAGACTAATATATGGATAGATTATAGATTATTTAAGCTATAGTTACGGATTACGCTTATTATATAACAAGGGTAGGGTTTTTATCTTAGGAGATAATTATATACCTATATATCAAACGTAATACGTAATTTTCGGTAATGTCCTAAGTTGGATAAACACGCAAAAAATATAAACCCCCTATATTTACTCAGTATATCTGGTCATAAGGTCTGCTATAATTTCCTTTTTGTTTTGTCCGGTTATTTCACCGTGATTTTTATTGAGCTCTATAACCTTTTCTTGCAATTCTTACCTTGTGAGAGAAGGATTAGAAATTTTAATAATCTCATAAACAACAATATGATCCAGAGTTTGAGCCATTGCTCGCAAAAGTAAAGCAACTTATTGAAGTTGATCTTAAAAATCTTGAAAAGGATATGGAACGATACGGCGTACCATGGACACCGGGAAGAGTTCTGGGATGGAATAAGTAATTAACTGTAAAAGGCGATCGTAAGATCTCCTTTCTTAATTTAGAACACAACTATCATATTCATTCTCTCTAAAAATCCTCCGTTTTGTAAGCCACAGGACTAACTTTCATTCTTTAAATTGCAATTATTCAGCCAGCAATAATAATCCTTGAAAAATTTTTCAATAACAATTTTGATTTGAAAAAATAGTGAGCCCAAAGAATTATTGAAAGGATAAGTCCATTAACATTATCATTCTTTTTTAACTTCTTCTATCACAATTATAAAGATGAAAAATGAAAATCAATTATATTAGCTTTCTTCTTCTATCAATACTTTGTTTTGTAAATCCAGGATGCAGTGATACAATTAATGAATTATCTGCGGTCGATTTTCAAGTTAATTCAGAAAAACTAAAAATTATTTCTCCGGTTAAGGGTGATAAAAATATACCAGGTGGATTACTAAAGATAAGGTGGTTATCTAATCAATCTTTAGCCCGTATAGATATTTATCTTCTTAGGAGTGGAAAATTAGATCGCACACTAGTTCTTGACCAAAAAAATAACGGTACATTCGGATGGTTTATTGATGAAGATATTGAAAATTCTCACTTTTATTCAGTTAAAGTGGTAAACAGCATTCAAGAGTCAAATTTCAGCGTGAGTGAAAACTTCAGTATAAAGAAGATAGTAAATAAAAATGTCAAACCTTAATGCGAACCAACTTTCAGCTTTTTACTCTACAATATATTATTTCATCAATACCATCTTCTTAGTTTCAACAAAGTTTCCTGCACGAAGTTGGTAAAAGTAAATCCCACTTGGCAAAGTGGTTGCTCCGCCTGTGGCGGAAAACTCAA
>JAZGGS010000332.1:0-4083 GCA_036480595.1 Ignavibacteriaceae bacterium | reverse complement strand
TTCTTCAAGAAAATGTTTAACTCTTGCTGTTAAAGCGGGTACAACAGAACTTATTGCAGCGCTGTTAAATTCATGATGTATTAGCGAATCGAAAAGCTCATCCGGGTTTCTAAATATTACAAAATCATTCAGCTCATTCTTTAAGAAGTAACCGGCTTTAATATTTGTATTACCAATGTCTAGTGCAAGGATCATAATCCAAGACTAACGTCACCAAAATGAATTTTTTCCAATTTATCGCCGCACCTTAAAATTAAAAATCCGTTCTCATCAATATCATCAAAAATTCCTGCAATGGTTTTATCTTGCTCAATTATCTTTATCCTGTCTCCTATCATATTGCATTTTGTTTTCCAGTCATTAAGTATATGCTGCGGATTTGAAACAGCAGATTGTAAAAGTTCTTCAAAGTTATTCAATATTTCTGCAAGCAAAGTTTCTCTTTCAATCTCCATTCCAGCTTCCAGCTTAATTGATGTTGGCGGAAAATTATATTTTCCCGGGAAGGATTTTTGATTTACATTTATCCCCACCCCGATAACAAGCCGTTCAATTTTTTTCCCTTGAACCGAAGTTTCCAGTAAAATACCCGCTGACTTCCTCCTGTTTATCAGTACATCGTTGGGCCACTTTAATTCTGTTCGTAACTGGTATAAATTTTCTATTGATGTAGCAACGGCTAAAGAAGTTGCAAGGTTAATAATATTCACTTGGTTTGCCGGAGCAATATCATCAACCAATAAAATAGAGAATGTAAGGTTCATATCTTTAGCGCTAATCCATTCGCGGTCTTTTCTTCCTTTACCTTCCAACTGATGCTCAGCTAGTAAAACGGTACCGGAATTTAAATAATTTTTCCTATGCGAAAGGAGTTCAGAATTTGTTGAAGATATTTCATCTGCGTAGATGAAATTACGCCCTACAAAATCAGTTTCCAGCTTAATATCAAAAGATTCAAGATTAAACAAAAATTTTTTCCCTTTTACTATCAAAATAATGAATTTTTTCAACACTCTTCAATTTGTCGTATTAGTTGACAATTATGAAATACTGTGATGTCATTATGACAGTATGTCTGACAGTATTGGAAGGAAGCAAAAATTTGTTGCTTCCCTTAACTCTATATTACAAAAGAAGTTACAAGCATATCTTGTATGGCATATCATTTGACATATAGATGCAGATCAAAAAAATAAATAAAATAATAATAACATAAAGGAGAAAAAAATGACATTTGTAAAATTCAGACACGGGATCGATTACGAAAATCTGAACAGATCAGTGAAAAGAATGTTTGGCGAAATGCCCGAGTTTTTTGGATCAGATTCAGGTTTCTTACCACGCGTAGATATTATTGAAGCTGAGAAAGAATTAAAAATAAATGTTGAGCTTCCCGGATTGAAAAAGGAAGATGTAAAGCTTGTTGTTGAAAATGGCTTGCTTAACATCAGCGGCGAAAGGGAAAAAGAAAACAAAGATGAGTTGAACATATTAAGAAGCGAAATTTACCACGGTTCGTTCAACAGAAGTTTCAAACTTTCTAAAGATTATGATTCTGAAAATATTAAAGCAGAATTTGGAAATGGTATTCTTTCTGTAACAATCGGTAAGAAAAAAGAAATAGAACCGAAAGAAAGAGTAATAGAAATTAAATAAAAAAATTTAAGCGGCAGTTTTATAACTGCAGCTCTTTTTTAAAGAAGGAGATTTATTATGAGTAAAATTATAGGAATAGATTTAGGAACAACAAATTCCTGTGTATCTGTTATGGAAGGAAATGACCCGGTTGTAATACCTAACTCGGAAGGTGGAAGAACTACACCTTCTGTAGTAGCATTTGCAAAAAATGGTGAAAGACTTGTTGGGCAGCCGGCAAAGCGGCAGGCAATAACTAATCCGCAGAATACAATCTTTTCAATAAAAAGATTTATGGGAAGAAAAATCAATGAAGTTAATTCCGAAATGGGCGAAGTTCCTTATCTAGTAGTAGAAGGTGACAATCAAACTGCCCGCGTAAAAATTGAAGAAAGGATTTATTCCCCGCCTGAAATTAGTGCAATGGTTCTTCAGAAGATGAAAAAAACTGCCGAAGAATATCTTGGGTACGAAGTTACCGAAGCGGTTATAACTGTCCCTGCTTACTTTAATGATTCGCAAAGACAGGCAACAAAAGATGCGGGCGAGATTGCAGGATTAACTGTAAAAAGAATAATCAACGAACCAACCGCAGCAGCACTTGCTTATGGACTGGATAAGAAAACGAATGATCACACAATTGCTATTTACGATTTAGGTGGCGGTACTTTTGATATTTCCATTCTGCAGCTTGGCGAAGGTGTTTTTGAAGTTAAATCTACTAACGGTGACGGTCATCTTGGTGGTGATGATTTTGATCAGCGCGTAATTGATTTTCTTGCTGATGAGTTTCTAAAATCAGATAGTATAGATTTGCGTAAAGATCCTATGGCATTACAGAGACTTAAAGAAGCTGCTGAAAAAGCTAAGATCGAATTATCTTCCGGTTCCTCAACGGATGTTAATCTTCCGTTTATAACGGCAACTCAGGAAGGACCAAAGCATTTAAATATCAATTTAAGCAAATCAAAATTTGAACAGTTAATTCACGATCTTATTGATAGAACAAAAAATCCTTGTGAACAGACAATTAAAGATGCTGGAATTTCTGCCTCTGATATTGATGAAGTGATTTTAGTTGGTGGTTCTACCAGGATCCCGATGGTTCAGGATTTAGTTAAAAATCTTTTTGGTAAAGATCCTCACAAAGGTGTTAATCCTGATGAAGTTGTTGCAATTGGTGCTGCTATTCAGGGTGGCGTTTTAACTGGTGACGTTAAGGATGTGTTACTGCTTGATGTTACACCTCTTTCATTAGGTATTGAAACTCTCGGTAGTGTAATGACTAAATTGATTGATGCGAATACTACCATCCCAACCAAGAAGAGCGAAATATTTTCAACAGCTGCAGATAATCAGCCCTCGGTAGAAATACATGTTCTTCAGGGTGAGAGATCGATGGCTGGAGATAACAGGACTCTCGGAAGGTTCCATCTTGATGGTATTCCACCGTCTCCCAGAGGCATTCCACAAATAGAAGTTACATTTGATATTGACGCAAACGGTATTATGCATGTGCATGCAAAAGATAAAGCCACTAATAAAGAACAAAGTATAAATATCACTTCTTCAAGTGGTCTGTCGAAGGAAGAAGTTGAAAAGATGAAGAATGATGCAAAAGAACATGCTGCTGAGGATAAAAAGAAAAAGGAAGATGTTGATGTAAAAAACCAGGCGGATAGCTTGATCTTCCAGATTAAAAAACAGATGGAAGAGATGAAAGATAAAATTTCTGAAGATTCCAAGAAAAAGCTGGAAGCAGAAATTAAGAAAGTTGAAGAAGCAATTGCAACTAATAGTACCCATCAGATAAAATCAGCAACAGAGTCCCTAAATAAAGTATGGGGCGATGTTGCCTCAGAACTTTATTCTCAAGCCGGAGCCGAGCAGAAGGCGCAAGGTGAGCCGCAGGCAGAACCTCAAACAGGTACCGGGCAGGGCGAACCTAAGAAAGATGAAAAAGAAGAAGTTCAGGATGCATCTTATGAAGTTGTTGACGACGACGATGATAAGGATAAAGAAAAAAATAAAGATAAAGATAAGTAAATAATAGTGGTTAGCGGGCTTTATCTAGGTGAGGCCCGTTGTTTGTAACTAATGATTTTTTTGAAAAATATTTTTTCCGAGGATAATAATGAAAGAAAGTAAAGAAATAATCTCTGTTGAAGAGACTAACAATCAATCGATTGATGAATTGTTAAGAAATGAAAACTATATTACACCAATGGTAGATATATTTGAGATGCCTGATGAGTTTGTTCTTACAGCTAACATGCCCGGTATATCAAGAAAGAACATCCAGGTAAAAGTTGATGATAAATTGCTGGTACTTTTTGGAAAGATTGATTACACCCAAGCTGTTAACAGGAAATATATCCTAAATGAAAACGAAATTGCAAACTACTATAGGCAGTTTAATATTTCAGACACAATTGATGAGACAAAGAT
>JAZGGS010000331.1:0-5868 GCA_036480595.1 Ignavibacteriaceae bacterium | reverse complement strand
CACTACCATTTGTTACATCAAGATGGTATATACTTTTTGACCAGCATACTGTTGTGGGATAAACATACCTGTAAAACAGATGTGTGTTGTTGAGTGAATCTTCAAGTCCCCTTAACTCAAAGATATGGGGAAAACTTTGACCGAAGGAGAACGAACTAAAGAACAAAACCAAACAAGCTACCAGTTTCATGGTCCCTCCTGATTGTTTTTGTTAAACGTAAGAAATTACAAGATGAGAATCAACAAAAATATTAATCTGAAGAGCTTCTCTGGCGAAGAATTTCAAAAAGTATAATTCCAGCGGCAACAGAAACGTTAAGAGATTGAAGCTTACCTGTCATCGGTATTTGTACAAGAAAATCACATTTATCTGCAGTAAGTTTTCTAATTCCTTTCTCTTCGTTGCCAACTATAAGTGCAACAGGAATTTTATAATCAACTTCGGTGTAAGGTTTAGCATTCTCTAAAGATGAACCAACTATCCAGAAACCTTTCTCCTTTAATTCATCAATTGCATTTGCCAGATTATTTACCTGCGCAATTTTAACATGCTCTGTTGCTCCAGCAGATGTTTTAACAACCGTTTCATTTATCGGGGCGCTGTTATGTTTTGTTACAATCACCCCGTTTACACCGCTGCACTCAGCAGATCTTAAAATAGCGCCAACGTTGTGTGTATCCTGTATGGAATCTAAAATTAAGATTAAAGGTGCAGGCGAGTTTTTAGCTTCGGAAATTATATCATCCAAAGAATAAAATTTGTGAGATTGCTTAACAGCCGCAACTCCCTGGGCATTCTTGTTTTGTATTAATATTCTGAATTTTTCAAACGGGATCTGGCTGCATTTTATTCCCCGTTTTTTTGCCGCAACTTTGATTGTGTTTATTATATTTCCCTGCTGCCCAAAAAGAATATAAACCTGTTCAATTTCCTCGCCGGAGTTAATTGCTTCGAGTACCGGTTTTCTTCCTATTATTATATTCATTTAACGTTCAATAATTAATTTATGGATTCCCTCTTTCGAGGGAATGACAGCACTGTTTTGTCATTCCGGGCGAAGACCCGGAATCTTATTTGTTTGCAAGATTCCGAAACAAGTTCGGGGAGCATTTACGCTTTTACTTGTTTGATGATTTCTTCGATAGAATTAAGTGGAATGATTTTTTGTTCGCCGGTTTCCATATTCTTCAAATTTATGTTGCCCTGCTCATATTCTTCGCCTCCAATGAATAGTGCAAACCGCGCATTTAATTTATTTGCTTCGCGCATTTGTGCTTTAACGCTTCTTAGAAGATAATCAAAATCGACACTGAGATTTTCGCGGCGGAGTTTTGAAGCAAGTTCGTTTACAAAAGTTTCAAGTTCTTTTTCTAATCTTATAAGATAAAGATCGATTGCGGGCTCAGGCAGTGTAAAGCTGTTTTCATTTTCACAGGCAAGTAGTATTCTTTCTATTCCTGCTGCAAAACCAACAGCCGGTGTAGGTTTTCCGCCTAATTGTTCTACCAAAAGATCATACCTTCCGCCGCCAAGCAATGCACTCTGTGAACCAACTTTACTGCTGATAATTTCAAACGTTGTTTTAGTATAATAATCCAAACCTCTAACCAGTTTAGAATCAATATCAAATGGCACATCAATTTTGTTAAGATATTCTTTAACCATTTCAAAATCGTTTTGGCTTTCATCGTCAAGATGATCAATCATCAATGGTGCATCTTTAAGTAATTGTTGATCGGATTCAACTTTGCTGTCAAAAACCCTAAGGATGTTTGTATCAAATCTTTTTCTGCTCTCTTCAGATAGTTTCTCTTTGTTATCGTGTAAATATTCTCTTAAAAGGTTTTTATAATTTTCCCTCGATTCGGGAACACCAAGCGAATTGATTTTAACGGTTAAATCTTTCAAACCCAGTTCTTTTAAAATATCGTAAGCAATCTGTATTAGCTCAGCATCGAGCAATGGTGATAAGCTGCCAATCGCTTCCCCTCCAAACTGGTGGAACTCTCTTAATCTTCCAGCCTGCGGTCTTTCCTGTCTGAACATCGGAGCGATATAGTACAACTTGTTTAACGGCTGCTGTCCGCCAAGCGAATGTTCAATAAAAGCTCTAACCACTCCGGCTGTCATTTCGGGTTTTAGTGTTAAACTGTTATCGCCTTTATCTTTAAATGTGTACATCTCTTTTTCAACGATGTCTGTATCTTCGCCAATGCTTCGCGCAAAAAGTGATGTCTCTTCAAAAACAGGGGTCCTGATCTCTTTATAATTAAAATTTACGAAGATTTTTTTTACTATGTTTTCAAGATAATGCCAGCGGGAAGCATTGGAAGGAAGTAAATCTTTTGTACCTTTTATTGCTTTTATCATCTAGTATTGAATTGCAAATTAAGAATGGGAAATTATAAAAACATAAACAATAAACTAAACATCGCTATAATTTTTCTCCTCTTCTTCAAATATCTTAAGAATTTCACTTTTCGATTTTGCTTCAACCAGCTTTTGCCTGAAATCATCCTTATTCATCAACCTTGAAATCCGGCTGAGTGATTTTATATGTTTGCTTACAAGGGTGTCTTTACCAACCAGCAGGAATACAAGATGAACCGGTTCGCCATCAAGTGCTTCGTAATCAACGGGATGGGTTGTTTTACCAAATGCAGCAATAATATCTTTTATAGAATTTGTCTTACCATGCGGAATTGCAAAACCATTGCCAATACCGGTTGACATAACCTTTTCCCTGTCGAGAACCGCCTTCCTAACATCTTCCAGGTTAACAACCATTTCGTTTCCGGCATGCAAGTCAATCAGCTCGTTTATTATATCTTCTTTTTTATAACTTTTAAAATCTGTTAGAATAAATTTTTCTTCCAGTAATTCAAAAACTTTCATAGTACGGGATAAAATGTTTACTGATTATTCATTATTAATTGAAATTAAAGTTAACAATACATTATGCGTTAATCAATCCTGTTCAGTTTTTGCCTACTGCAGAGGATAATGCTCATTAAACTTTTTTAACCGGAATTCAAGATCATCAAACTGATCCCGTTGTACAAGAGATACGCAAGCTCTTACACCTTCCAGCCGTTCGCTGCCTGTAATTGCAAGTGAAATTGCGCTTACACCGTAATATATTAATTCACTCAAAAGTTCTTCGCCTGTAAACCCGGAATAGGAGAAAGTAAAATAAAATCCATCGGCAATCGGTTCATCTTCATCCATATCATAAACAATTTTGAAACCGTTATCGGTAAAAAGTTTTTTCATTATTTTAGCTTTTTCACCATACTCTTTTACTTCTTCAACAAAATTATACTCGCCGTTGTTCGCAGCTTTGAGCATTGCAGCAAGAGCATATTGAGCCGAGTGGGTTACCCCGGCGCTTAAAGCGTAAATAGTTCCAAACGTCATCGCATAACCGAAAACGTCGGAATTGTAAAATCTTTTAAGGTTGGGACATTTTCTTTCAAATAATTTATCGGATATTGCCATTATTCCTATCCGCTGCCCGGCATAACTGAATACCTTTGAACTTGAAATGAAAAGGATATAATTATCGGTGTACCTGGCAACCGTTGCCTGGAAGGGTGGTTCGCCGGGTGTAAAAAGATCTTTCCGGAAATCCATTGCTATGTAAGCCAGGTCTTCAAGCACTACCGCATCATATTTATCAGCCAGCTCCCCGATTATTTTCAACTCTTTTTCCGTTAAGCAGATCCAGGAAGGATTATTAGGATTTGAATAAATCACCGCCGAAATGTTACCTTTGGAGAGAAACGATTCAAGTTTATCCCTAAGCTTATCCCCACGGTAATCATAAACATCAAAGTTCTCCCATTTAAGTCCTATTACGTTGTGCTGCAGCTTATGAACCGGGAACCCCGGATCGATGAAAAGAGTAGTGTCTTTTTCTTTATACATTTTATTCACTGTTGTAAAAGCAGCAAACCCACCCTGCATCGAGCCGACCGTTGGTAAGCAGCCATCGGGATTTACATCAACACCAAGGAAGAGTTTAATAAAACGTGATGCTTCATTTTTAAGTTGGGGAATGCCCTGGATATCAGGATAAGTTGAAGCAACTCCCTTTTTTAACGCTTCAATCTCTGCCTCAACTCCAATCTGTGCGGGAGGCAAGCCGGGTATTCCCATTTCCATTCTTATATATTTATCGCCGGTTTCTTTTTCAATATTATCAATCAGCTTTTTTATTTCGCGTATAGAGGCTTTTCCAACACTAGCAAGTTTACTTTCTTTAATTTTTTGTTCTACAACTTCAAAATTAATGGGTGTGTCTTTCATTCAAATATCTCCGTAGTAAGTTCAGTTTAAAATTCAATATTCAAACTTAATGAGAATATTAATTTTTTGCCCTAAATAATTTACAGGTAAAATGTATTTGACCGGAAGAATATCGCAATGATTACAGCCACCCAAACCGGATAAGAGATTTGTATACACGCAGTGCAAATAAACCGGCCAATGCAACTAAAATAATTGTTATAAAAGGATTATAAGTTGAATATACCTGCATACCAAGGATAATAGTTGTAATAACAAGAAATAAACAGAATGCAGCCATTCGTTTGCGAAGAACTCTGAACGGCTTTAGTTTGTTAATAAAATCATCGGGAATCTCACTATCAGGATCAATAGTTGACATAAGTTCTTCAATTTTTGGCTGCAGGCGGAAGTGAACAAAAGAGAGCAGCGACATCAATGCAAATAAAAAAATTACTTTTGCAATAATTACCCAACTACTCCACAATTCTTCTATTCCCAAATCACCAAAAATTAAAAGCAGTATCCCGGTAATAAAAACACTTGTCTGAAAAACAAAACATCTTGAAGCTCCATGCCGGATAATATTTTCCATGTATCTATCAGCATAATAGTTAAATTTTATACCGAGCAAAGCACGCTCGTTTACAACAATTAGATTGAATAAGGGTACTGACATGAACACGAAGCTCATGACGTGAAGAAATAGTATAATTTCATAAAAGGTTTCCATAATACTTCCTTATAAATTAAAATTAAAAAGTTAATACTTTATCTGCTTCAACAACCCAATTAGAAAACTCTTTCATGTTACTGATTTCTACTCCTTCAATGAGGTCCAACTCCGAAATTCCTCTCGCTTCAGAACATCCTCCACAGGTTTTTATTTTAGCCCCTTTTTTAATAACTGATGTTAACATCCTTTCAATATTATAATAACCTTGAGGTGTTTTCTGATTCGGGATTGCACACCCAACAGCATCTGCCAGCAGAAAGATAAAAACTTGAACCTCAGGGTGTTCTTTTTGCAACGTCATTGCAAGACGAAATGCGTTGTATGCTTTCTCGGTTCCGTAAGGCGCGTCATTTATTATAATTAACGTTTTCAACTAATATTTCCTTTTTTTTCTTCTGAAAATTATATTATCTTTTTCTCATTTTCATCATCATGGGACACATCTCTCCCATAGTTGGTCTCGTAGGTTCACCTTTCCCTTCCAGTGATTTAACAAACACATATAGTTCTTCCCTTTCATCTTGATTGAAATGAGAGAATGAAGGCATATAACAAACACCAGTTTCTAAAATCCTAAAAAACTCATCTTTCGTGAATCTTTTTGTTGCGCCTGCTAAAGGTGCGGGCTCCATCATTCGTACATTTGGTGGCTTCGGATCATTTACCGATGCCCTATGGCATGATGAGCAATTGCTCATAAAAATTCTTTCCCCGAGATTTTCAATGGGGCTTTCCACAATTTCATTCTTATCCTCAAAAAGAAATGCAATTAAAGCATTCTTCTCCTCTTTAGTAAGATGTGGAAAAGGCGGCATTTGTCCTTTCCCATTATTTATTGGCTTCA
>JAZGGS010000330.1:0-2926 GCA_036480595.1 Ignavibacteriaceae bacterium | reverse complement strand
TAAATTCACAACCCGTTTTTGTTGGAGCCGATGTAGGAGCATCTAGAACAAAAGTTGCTGTAATTGATTCCGATAAAAACTTAATTGGCCACTCTGTTGAAAAATCAGGTACAGATTTTACATTCACTTCTAATCTTTGCTTGAAACAGTCCCTGGAAATGGCAAATGTTGAAGAAAAGGATATAGTCAAGTCCATATCTACAGGCTATGGGAGAAAGAATGTATCGTATGTAAGTGAAACAGTAACAGAGATTGGTTGTCATGCAAAAGGATGTTATAACTATTTTCCACTTGCAATTACCATTATCGATATTGGAGGTCAGGATAATAAAATAATTAAGCTGGCTAAAAGCGGCAAGCGCTCAAGTTTTAAAATGAACAGAAAATGTGCTGCAGGAACCGGTGCCTTCCTGGAAGAAATGTCTGCACGTCTTGATATTCCTCTTGAAGATATGGATAAACTTGCTAGTAAGTCTGAAGAAATGTTAAAATTAGGAAGCTATTGTACAGTTTTTTCAGCCACAGAAATATTGGAGCATATACGAAAGGGAAAAAAGTTACCCGATATTGTAAAAGGTGTCTTCTTTTCAGTCATTAAGAGAATTATTGAGATGGACTCTTTTACCGAAAAAGTTGTTATGACCGGTGGGGTTGTTGCTCATAATCCTTACCTGGTTAAGATGACAGAAGAAATGATTAAAAGAGAAGTATTAGTGCCGGCTTACCCGCAACTTTCCGGAGCTGTGGGTGCTGCTTTGTATGCTTTAGAAAAAGAGGTTTTTTAAAATTTTGATATTTACAATGAAGGATGCGTTATGGGTGAAGAGAAAAAAATAACCCGCAAGAAAATAGAAGCAACAAAACTTATGAACAAGTATATGTCCGATTATTTTTATGAATTGGACAGGGCTTCTAAAACCTCAGATGAAAAAGTTGCATGGTGTACAAGCGTAGGACCTTCGGAGCTGCTTTTAGCGATGGGTTTTAAAGTGTATTACCCGGAAAATCATGGTGCCCTGTTAGGTACCTCGCGTATGGCAGCAGAAGTTATTCCGAATACTAATGCGTTAGGGTATTCACCCGACATCTGTTCATACCTGACATCAGATATCGGGGCTTACGTTCAAGGGATAACACCATTATCCAAAGTATTTGAAGGAATTGAAAATGTTCCGAAACCGGATGTTTTAATCTATAATACAAATCAATGCAGGGATGTAAAAGATTGGTTTGCCTGGTATTCCAGGAAACTCAACGTTCCTTCATTAGGCATTCATACTCATAGAAATCCAACTGAAATTAACGGAAGTATTATCCCATCTATTGCAAAACAGATTGAGAATTTGGTAAAACCCCTTGAAGAGATCTCAGGTAATAAATTCGATATGGAGAGACTAAAAAAAGTTGTGGCTCTATCAAGGAAATGTTCAGAACTTTGGAAGGAAGTCCTGGAAACTGCGTCTGCCAATCCGTCTCCTTTCACATTCTTCGACGGGACAATTCATATGGGTCCTGCAGTAGTTTTAAGAGGAACAGATAAAGCCGTTGACTATTACAAAGTACTTCTGGAAGAATTAAAAGAACGTGTTAATAACGGTGAGGGTGCAGTTGAAGATGAACAGTTCCGGATTTATTGGGAAGGGATGCCTGTATGGGGAAGACTCAGGACTCATTCTGAATTATTTGCAAATTTAAAAGCTTGTGTACTTGCTTCCACCTATTGCAATAGCTGGGTCTTCACAGACTTTGATCCCGAAGATCCGTTTACAAGTATGGCAAAAGCTTACACAGAATTATTTATTGTAAAATCGGATGAAGCTAAAGAGAAGTATATGAAAAGGATGATAGATAGCTTTAAAATTGATGGAATTATTTTTCACGATGCAAAAACCTGCCCTAATAATTCCAATAATCGCTACGGTATGCCGGAAAGACTTACAAAAGATACGGGTGTTCCAAGTCTTACAATAAACGGAGATTTAAATGACCTCAGACTTATTTCTGATGAACAGACTAAAACAAATATTGAAGCTTTTATTGAACAACTTGAAGAAAACAAATAATATATATTTTTATTAATTAAGCGGGAAAAAACATTTAATTTAATGAGGTGTTATTTTAGAATTAATAACAGTAAGGAGAACTCATAAGATGCTTGATAGCTTATTCAGTCCTAAATCAGTAGCGATAATTGGGGCATCAACAAAAGAACTTTCTATTGGTAACGTTATAACTAAAAATCTTCTTCACTATAAATATAAAGGTCCTATTTATCCTATAAATCCTAAAGCTAATGAAGTTAGGGGCATTAAGGCATATAAAACAATATTTGATGTTCCCGGTGACGTTGATCTTGCGCACATTAGCATTCCAAGTAAATTTGTACCCGATGCGGTTGAAGAGTGCGGGAAAAAAGGTGTGAAGTTTGTAATCATTAATAGTGCGGGTTTCAAGGAAGTTGGTGCAGAAGGGGAAGCTCTTGAAAAGGAAGTTGTTGCAATAGCAAGAAAGCACGGAGTAAGAATATTCGGTCCAAACTGCCAGGGAATTATTAATACCGATCCCGATATTAAAGCCTATTGTGATTTTACATTTACCTACCCGGATCCCGGACATATTTCAGTTGTTGCTCAAAGTGGTGGAGTTGGGGCAGTAATTATGCAGCGCTTTTTTGATCTTGGAGTTGGAATGAGGTATTATGCTTCAAATGGAAATGCATGTGATATTTCAATAGAAGAGATTATCAGGTACTGGGGCGATGATGAACAAACCAGAGTGATTGTTTTATACGTTGAGGGCTTTGCTGATCCAAAAGGTTTTATGGAAATGGCATACGAGGTTGCAGCCAAAAAGCCAATCCTTGCCATGAGAGGAGGACGAACAGAGGAGGGTGCAAAAGCCGCAACTTCACACACTGGTGGATTAG
>JAZGGS010000329.1:0-9740 GCA_036480595.1 Ignavibacteriaceae bacterium | reverse complement strand
ACTCCGATTAGAATTGGTGCTGAAGCTATGGGTAATAAGTATATGGAAGAGAAAATTAAAAATGTTGCACTACCAATTATGACAAATAAAGGTATTGGAATATCTGATGCTTTAGCTGCAACCGGTGTCTTTCCCGATACAGCCATATCAAAATTTAGACAAGGTGAAGAGACAGGTAACATTAAAAAGACTGCACTACAACTTGCAAATTATTATGAGAGTGACACTGTTTATAGATTAAGGAATTTTATCGAATGGGTGCAGATTGTAATTGCTATGTATATACTGATTGTTATGATTCTACTCACTCTAGTATCAGCTGAGACAGCAATTGTAAATCCGACTAAACCAGGTGTTATTGATAGAACGAGATAATAGATGAATCAATACAAAAAACTAATATTAAAAGAAAAAGATCACGAAATATATAGTGATCCGCCCACTAGATTAGGAATAATCTTGCTAAAAAAAGGGATAGTCGACAACAACACACTCAACGAAGCAATTTTGCTAAAAAGAACTGAGGATACTAACGTTAATGGGAACGGTAATTCAGGTAGGAGTCTAGCCCAGATTCTCGTTCAAGAATTCAAAATTGATTACGATCTACTATATAAAGAAATTGCCAATTTATATGCTTTTAATACTTTCGAAATAAATATCGATGAAGAATCAGTAGATAACCTGGATGAAATAAAAAACTTCATTGATACTTTCGATGATAGATTAAAAGGACAAATGCTTCATTATAAAATTATTCCTATCAGATTTGATTCAAAACAAAGAGACAAAATAATACTTGGAGCTGTTGATCCCACTATTAGGGAAATCCCTCAAATTGCCTATAGTTGTAATGCAAAGAGTTATGATGTAGAATTTATTCCTTTGAATAATTATGAAAAACTAATCGAACATCTTTTCCCACGTGAAAATGTATATTTAAAAAACTTAAAGGAAGATACTTTTGATTATCAAGAAACTACTGAAGAAGGAACTGTTGATGAAGAGCTACTTGAAGTTGAAATAAACAAAAGTGCCCTTATTAATTTATTTGAAGGTTCACTTGTTGAAGCTGTAAGACAAGGGGCAAGTGATGTACATTTCATTCCCATTAGCAATAAAGAAATTCACATATCTATCCGAATTGATGGACGATTGATGCTCTGGCATAAACAGGAAAATACATTACCGGAAGCCTTAATTGCTGTTGTTAAAGACAGATCAAGAGGACTTGACAGATTTGAACGGGAAAAAGGACAAGATGGCTTTATCCAACGTAATATAGATGGGTATATAATAAGATTTAGAGTATCAATCTTACCTATTGCCGGCTCACAAATAAGAAATAAATTCGAAAGCGTTGTTATAAGAGTTCTAGATGATAGAAATGTTATTACTGATCTGGAAGAATTAGGACTAGTTGGTTATGCTCGAGATTCATTTGAGAAAGCTATTAGTAAACCACAGGGTATGGTTATTCTTACCGGTCCAACTGGCTGTGGTAAGAGTACAACAATTATAGCGGCTTTACACAACGTAATGGATCCATCCCTGAATGTACTAACTGTTGAGGACCCTATCGAATACATTATTAAAGGTGCAAGACAAATTAAATTAAGTCATAAAATGAATTTTGATCAGGCAATAAGATCAATATTGCGACATGACCCGGATGTAGTATTAGTTGGTGAAATAAGGGATAAGGATTCTGCTGATATTGCAATTAAACTTGCTAATACCGGGCATTTAACGTTTTCTACACTACATACAAATGATGCACCAAGCGTAATCTCTCGTCTGTATAAAATGGGAATTGAGCCTTTCTTATTGGCATACGCAATTAATCTAATTGTTGCACAGAGACTCATAAGAAAACTTTGTAGCTGTAAAAAAGATGCTGATCATCTTGATAAACGGTTTTTATCAAATTTAAAATTGGATCCCGATGAATGGAAAAAATATGAAATATTTGAACCTCAAGGATGTAAAAAATGTGAATTTACTGGATTCAGCGGACGGATGGCAATTCATGAAACACTTTATTTTACAAGTGAAATAAGTCAACTTATTTTCGATGCTGGAGATAAGATCGATGAAGAAAGTATTCGACAAGCTGCAAAAAAAGATGGAATGTGTAATCTAAGGGAATCGGGATACGAAAAAGTAAAAAAGGGCTTAACATCTTTTGCAGAAGTAATTTCCAACACAACTGAAGATTAAACATGATGTTACCAAATGAAGTAACAACTAAATCCGATCATTCAATAATTTCAATCGAAGTACAAAATGTTTTACAAAAGATTGTATCCAGTATACCGTCTACTTACCAGGGACCTGACAGGGTAAGTTATTTAATTGAATTGCTGCCTTCAATTTCGCACGAGGATAAAGAATTACTTATAGAATTATTCAATAGTCTTTTAAAAATTATGATAGAGCAGGAGGCATCGGATATTGAGATAGGAGGATTTGGATCCGAAGGATTTGTTTGGCTTAGAATTTATGGAACGAAAGAGCCATTCCCTGAATTTCCAAAATTCAGTCACGATGAATCTGCATTACTTATTCTTTCAATTCTTAATGAGAAACAGAGAAAAATTTTAGAAGAAAATAGAAATCTGGATTTCTCATACACTTTTGATTACATAGATAATAGGTTTGCTAAAGAGAATAAAAATATTAGTGAGATTAGATTTAGAGGTGACGCCTATTTTGATGTAGACCGTTTAGCGACGAATATGCGTTCTATCATTCCACAGTTACGCCCACTTGAAGAATATGGTTTTCATTCAAATGCATTGAAAGCACTTTCACATAGCTATATAAAGCAAGGTTTAGTGTTGATAACCGGTATTACAGGGTCGGGCAAATCTACTACACTTGATGCAATAGTTGCTTGGCATAACAGTAACGTAAACGCCCACATAGTAACAATAGCCTCGCCTTTAGAATATGTTCACAAGAGTAATAAATGTATAATAAGGCAGCGAGAAGTAGGAAGAGATGTAACCTCATTTCATGCGGGCGTTATTCAGTCATTAAGGCAAGATCTAGATATAATGGTCATTGGTGAAATGCGTGATCCTGATACTATTGTTGCAGCCTTAGAAGTAACTGATACGGGACATAAAGTGTTTTCTACACTTCACACCTCATCAGCGGTTGAGTCGATTGACCGAATTGTTGCCGAGGTACATGAGAGTGAACAAGAAAGAGTTCGTCTCCGTTTAGCTGATGTTCTCACAGCAATAATCTCTCAAAAACTTGTTCCTTCACTTGATGGTAAACTTATTCTGGCAAAGGAAGTATTGATTGTAAATTCAAATATTAGTGCAGCTATAAAAAACAATAATACCGGTGAAATTTATATGATGATAAATCAGGCAGCTTCGGAGGGAATGATCACGCTTGAACAAGACCTCAAAAGATTGTACATGGAACAGAGAATTTCTCTTGAAACAGCTTTACAATTTGCGAACAACAAAACGTTATTCAAACAAATTATTGGAAGTTCTATATGAATACTATTGCTTGTATTTATTTTGAAGGTAATGATAGCAAGGTCTCTCTGTTTAAGAAGGATAATGGTGTTATAAAATTCATTAAGGGAACGTCTATTGATACATCGCTTGCATTTGCCGAACAAAAAGTTGGAACACAAGAAAATAAAAGTAAAAAATTGGATATTGCCACTGATTTTGAGGTTCTTACAGACGAATTAACTTCTTATAATAGAACGTATCTTCAAAAATTGAGCGAATTTTTTTATGGTGAAGACCTTAGTAAATGTGGTTTCATCCCCATCCTAACAGAACCCGCTATTTATTTCCAGAAAGTAAGCGACCAAAAAGATCTGGCAAATTTAAATATTACTCAGAATGGTAAAATTGAAACTGTCATAGATTTCATTGACTTAACTGATAATGGCAAATTAGCTGTATATCCTTCAGGTCAAACAACCTATCTAGCTGCTATTGATTCACTGGCTCGGATGAATAATAGGAAATTTTTAAGGATCGAGGCGGTTAAAAGTGCCGAGATTTCACTTGCCTCATTTGTTATTAGAAAAGTTCAGCCGAAGCAAGGTAAAATGATGTTGCTTCTGTATGTGGGCAAAGAATATAGTAAGGTTATATTTATAAAAGGAAACAAAATACATCATATTGGTTCAACATTATCGGTAGGTAGAAATAGTTTTAATGCACATAATGTTATCGTTTCTAAGATTCTGCTTGAAATGGAACACGCGGGAGTTAATAATGTTAACAATATAGCTATTGCCGGCGAAGATAATTCAGAAAATTTAATTTCATTAATGAAGGAATCCTATCCAGATGCCCGTATTACATCTCTAAAATCAAATTTAATTGACGCAAAAAAAATAGATTCCTTAAGTATAGCTTCTGCCTATATAGTTCCTGCAGCAGTTGCCGAAGAATATTTTGATCAAATTGAAAATAAAACAAAAGGAATAAATTTATTACCATCATATGTAAAAGAACAGCAAAAAAACATCCAGTTGGGTTGGTATGGATTTCTTTTAATAGCACTGATTATTCTCTCGATATCTTTCTTTGCTTATACTTTCAATAAAAATAATGTCCGTGCTAATGTGATGGATAATGAAATCAGACGACTAACATTTATTCAGCAACAAAACAGTGGTGACGTTGCAAAGATAAAACGATATGAAAGAAAAATTCAAAATGTGGATCAAACTCGTATGCTAATGGAAAAGTTATCCAGAGGAACAAGTGTAATAAACAATCAAATGCAGAAACTTACGACCTTTGTTAAAGCAAAAGATTCTTTATGGATAAGTAATTTAACTTATGATCAATTGCACAAATTAAAGATTGAAGGCTACACTCTTTCAAGACCATTAGTTAGGCAATTATCAGATTCGTACAACTTATCAACTCTGCAAAGTATAATTTTTGATCCGGTAAAAGATATGAGATCATTCAAATTTTCTATAGATGCAGGAAAAATTGTAGAAGGAAGTTTAGAGAATGAACCGAAAAATTAAAAATTTTATTATTCTCGTTATAATATTTGTATTAATTACTTCTCTTGGTGGATATTATACCGTTTTTATTCAAGGTGAAGCCCTAAGCATAAAAGAAGAGAAATTAAATAAACTAAGTGCTGATTATGCTAGTGTTGAGTTAATTAAAGCAAAATTATTTGAAATTGAGGAAAGGGTTTTAATATTAGATTCCTTATTATTTACAGGAAAGTTTATCATACCAAAAGATTTATCCCAATCTCAATTTTTCGATTTTGTTGAATATTATAGCAACGATAATACTTTGTTTTCATATACCAACACTGAATTTGAAGGTCAGAATACTGAATTGGGTATTAATTATTATACGTATAAAGTGTCCGGTAGAATGAATTATAATAATGTATATTTCCTAATATATGCTATCGAGCAAAGTAAAGAGTTAAAAAAAATTGTTCAGGCTAACTTAAAAGGTATAAATAAGGTAAGTAAAAAAGGGGGTCCGAGTTTTTTAGTGGAATTCAGATTAGAAGTTAGAGTTTATTATTCCTCTAATGATCAATTTGCCGCAGTAAATTTTGTAGAGAATAACCTAATACCTAAACCTATTAAAGATGCTTACTATCCCTTAATTAAAGTATCAATCAAGCCAAATAAAAGTAATCTCCCTGATATACAAGCAGGTTCTTTAATTTCATTAGTTCCCCAAGGTGCATTTATTACGGATTCGGATGGTAATACTAGATTAATGCAAAAAGGGGATAAAGTTTACCTGGGACATTTAGCTGAAATCGATTATGAAAATCAGACAGTTACTTTCGTGCTAAACAAGGGGGGATTTATTGAATACCAAACTATGAAACTTGGAGAAAATTTTAGATTTAAAGGGAAAAGAAAATGAAAATTATTTTGACTATTTTTTTAATATTATCACTTGTATTCCACGCGTTTCCTCAAGAGCAATTAGAGAAAAAACTTTCAGGGGAGTATAATCCTTTAGAGCTAGTTTCAATCACTGCATATGCTAGTTTCAATCAGTCTATTAAAATGTTAAGTGCAGTGAGTGAATTAGTCACGGGAAAAACAATTGTATCATCAGTCTCAATTCCAAATCCCATAGGAGTGGAGATAATTAAGATGCCCTACATGGAAGCTTTAAATTTACTGGTGTATAGTTTTGGTTTAAAGTATGAAATAAAAGAAACAAGTATCCTTATTAGAAAAAAAGAAGCGCTAACCCAAATCGAGGAAAAATTACTTAGCGATGACATCTGGGCTGATTTTGATTCAAGAGAAATAAGAGTTTCAGCGATTTTCTTTGAAGCTGATGTTGAAAATTCACGAAAAGTGGGTATTGATTGGTCCATTTTACTTGCTGGGAATGGCATAACCCTGGGAAGTGAACTTCGAACAGAATCTATATTCGATGAACAATTTCCCGGAACTCTGGGTGGAAGCAGTGGTGGTGATGAAAGCAGAAGTGAGGAACCAGGATTTGATTTAGGTACAATCACTGAATTTACTACTGGTGAATTTACTGGTACTGCACAAGCTTTATTACGATTTTTCGAAACCGAAAATCTCGGTGAGATTATTGCAAGTCCGACTATCTCGGTAAGAGATGGACAAAAAGGTAGAATTCAGATAGGAGAAGATTTTTCAATCAAACAAAGAGATTTTTCTGGAAATGTAATCGATCGGTTTTATTCAGCAGGCACTATAATAGAGGTTACTCCCTATGTTTATAACAAAGATGGTGTGGACTACATTCTTGTAAAACTAATGGCCGAGAGAAGTTCTTTTTTCCCAACCGAACTCACTACTGTAATAAAAAAAACACAGGCAACCTCAGATATCCTTATGTTGGATGGGGAGGAAACAATAATAGGAGGATTGTATATTAATGAAGAAACAACAGTTCGAAATGGAATTCCATTTTTAAAAGATCTTCCATGGTGGGTTTTCGGTATAAGATTTTTAACAGGGAGTGATGAAACCATTATTAGAAAAAAAGAAGTAATTATTGTTTTACGTGTAGAATTATTACCAACTCTCCAGCAGAGAGCTGCACTTAAGCTCGAGTATGAAAATCTGATTCGAGATAAAATTCGTGAAGATAATTATGAAATTCACGAAATTAAACCTGATATGATCGAAAAAGAGAAATAATAGGATTATAAAATGAAATTGAAATATCTATATTCATTAATAGTCACCACACTTGTATTTAGTTTTGTTAGCTGTGAATTTGGTCTGGACCCTGATAATACATTCGTCACAGGACAAATAGTTGATTCGCAAACTGGAAATCCCATAGCTGCTGCTTCTATAAAAATTTCCGATGGAACCACCCAAGTAGGTACTAGCACAGATTCGGAGGGGAAGTTTACAGCGGAATTAACGCTAGAAGAGGATAAGGATTTGCAACTAATTATTTTAAAGGAAGGATATAAAGCTGATACACTAAATATATTTGTTCTAGCAGGATCAACAAAGGAAATTCAAACAATACTATTAGAAGCAGATGGAGGTTCCTCAACAACTTCATCGGGTCATGCAGCTTCAATATATTTACTTTCACAATCTCACGAAAGTATTGGAGTTAAGGAGAGCGGTGCGGTTGAAGCTTGCCAAATAATCTTCGAAGTCTTGGATTCAAGTGGTATTCCAATTACACAAGAAAATCGGGTCGTAGTAAAATTCAGTTTTCTATCCAATCCGGAAGGGGGAGAATACTTATATCCCGATTCATCCTTTACTAACGCATTTGGTAGGGCATCTGTTACCCTGAACTCTGGTACAATGGCTGGTGTTATACAAATATTGGCTACTATCCAATTGGCAAATAATGCAATTCAATCTCGTCCTGTTTTGATATCAATTCACGGTGGATTACCAGATCAAAATCACTTCGACGTTGCTTCCGAGTTTTTAAATTATCCGGTTTATGGAACATTGGGGTACGTTATACCATTCACAGCTTATGTCGGAGATAAATATTCAAATCCGGTTCGACCAAATACTTCAGTTTATTTTTCAACCTCCTCAGGTATAATAGAAGGATCAGCTCTTACCAGTGATATTGGTACAGCAACCGCAAATCTACTTTCACAACCTTATCCTGATCATCTAATATATGGCCCAGGGTTCTTAGAAGTAATCGCTTCAACCATCGATGAAAACTCAGAAATGATTTATACTAGTTCGGTAAGATTACTTTCCGGATTTCCTATCATCTCAGTATCTCCAACACTTATTGATATTCAGAATGGGGGGAGTCAGATATTTACGTTTACTGTGAGTGATGGTAATAATAATCCTCTTGCAAAGGGAAATTCAATTTCAGTTACAGTTGAAGAAGGAAACATTACGCTTTTAGGGGATACCGATTATATTCTGCCGGATACTCAAAGTGAAGCATTCACTCATTTTTCTTTTTCTGCATTCGATTCGGAACCGGATACACTTAATGCGGTAAATGCTGTTATTAAAATTCAGTCTACAGGCCCAAATGGAGATGAATCAATAAATATATTTGGAACATCTAGATAATACTATTAAAAGTTTTGAAGAAGATATTATTACTTATTGCAATTGTTGGTGCTCTAATTTTAATTGTTGAGTATACTAAACCAGCTAAAGAAGTAGAAGTGAATGATAGACTAATTACAAAAATAGCCTCAGGTTTAGATATGGAATCCTATAGTATATTTCCCTCACAAAAGCATGCCAATATACAGGGAGAAGTATTAAATAAATCAAATAGACCATTAACAAATGTTAAACTATTCTATTTGATAGGGAATGATACGTTAATGGTTATAATTAATTATCTAGAAGCAGAAGGTAAAGCGTCTTTTTCTACAAAAGAATTTAAAGTTAACACAGCGTCCACAAAGTATACATTACTAGAAGTAAATTTGAGTGATTAAGCTTTAAGAAAGAGAATCTACGCCAGATATTTTACCATCTTTATAGTAAATTATATTAATAAGCTCACCATTAACATCGTAATATTTCCATGCTCCGTCCTCTTCACCATTTTTATAATTTCCAATTATCTTAGTATTGCCGTTATTGTAATAAGAGATCCACTGACCATAAGGAAGATTATTTTTAAAGCTACCTATCAGTTCTAGCTGACCATTTTCGTAGTAATATTTCCATTCTCCCTCATTTTTGTCTTTCTCAATCTGCCCTTGTTTTTCAATTTGACCAGTTAAAAAGTAAGTTTTAAAACTACCGTGTTTGATACCATTTACTACCTGAAATTCGATTATGACATCTAAAGTATCTTTGATAATCCCATTATACAATTCGTCCGTACCTGCGTTGTAAATCAATCCATTTGGACCCGCGGAAAATTTTTGTTTTCCATGCTCATTTTCTCTTTTAATTTCGGAGCAAAATAAAAAACCTAAAAGAAAAAAAATTGAAAATGTTATTAAAATTTTTCTTTTCATATATAATATCAATTAAATCGGGAATTTAATTTCAATTTCAATACCATAAATGATCATTCTAATTCTGAGTGAAATCCTTCCTTTTTGATCGTTTTATGGATAGAGTGGTAATATTTACAATAATTGAAGAGTGATTAAGACTTGGCTACTTAATAAGTAGATATCTCTGAAATTCTAGAGGAATTATTTGAATGCTTTAGACTTTCTTCACTTAGCTCATTTTATTTGGAAATTAATATGGACTAATTCTTTCATTGCTCTTATTTATT
>JAZGGS010000328.1:0-4594 GCA_036480595.1 Ignavibacteriaceae bacterium | reverse complement strand
TAATGTAGGATTGCAACCAAACCCAGGTTTCTCCTTTATCGGTTGACCTATAAATTCTGTTGCCACCAGTACCTGCGAAAAGAACATCATTTTTATTTATTCCCATAGCAAAATAATCTGTATATGGATAGCCACTGGGAAGCAGATGCCGCCAGTTTAATCCGTTATCCGTCGATTTGTATACTCCTTTTGCTTCAGAGTAATAAGCACTTACAAATATTTCCCCATCTTGTGTAAAAACAACATCGCCAAGATTGCCTCCGTAAGGACCGTTTAAAGATGAAAAAGAAATGGGCTGTGATGAAAGTTTCTCATAATTAAACAACAGCACAGAAAATAAGATAAAAAAAATCCGAATTCTCATTGTTTTTAACTCTATTCTATATCTTTATATAAGACTAGTGAAATGAATATTATGCAAACCAATTAAAGTTATAAGTGAATTCAGTGCTGTTTAAAAAGATAAACTTTATCCCTTGGTCTTACTAATTCCTCAATAACAAATGTAACCTCGTCACCTTTTTCTGCGCTGGTTGCTGCTTCATCATTTCTTAAAAAGCTGTTCACTTTAATTTCAACAACTCCTGTTGTCTCACCGATGATAAGCAGATCATCATTTTGATTTAGCGAACCGGATTCAATTAGTATATGGGCTACTTTTGCTTTCCGGAAATAGTTAAGAACTTTTCCTAAATATTCTTTTTTCTTTGTAGCTTTTGAGCCGTGAATATTTGCGTATTCTTCGGATGAAGGAACATCAAAATAGAATCCGGATGAGAACCCCCTGTTGTAAACCTGTTTTAATTCCTCGAGCATTTCTTTTTTGATATCATCAGTTAGTTTTCTATCAAAGTAAAGATCTATTGCACGACGGTAAACGGAAACAGTCTTTGCAACATATTCGGGGCTGCGTTTTCTTCCTTCTATTTTAAATGAATCGATTCCTGCTTCAATTAATAGATCGATAAATTCTATTGTGCAAAGATCGCTGGGAGACATCACATAATCTTCACCCATTATTAATGATTTATCAGAGGTGCTGTCGTAAACTTCAAATTCTCTTCTGCAGGTTTGAACACACTCGCCTCTGTTTGCGCTTTGCCCAAACATATGATGGCTCATAAAACATCTTCCGCTAACAGCAATGCACATTGCTCCGTGAACAAACACTTCAATTTCCAGGTCTGTATTTGCTCTTATCTTTTTTATCTCTTCAAGTGAACATTCGCGAGCAAGAACAATACGTACAGCACCAAGCTTTTTATAAACAGAAGCGGCGAGTGAATTTGATATTGAGCCTTGTGTGGAAATACAGAAAGGGAAGTTGTATTTACTGCACAATTCCGCTACAGATAAATCCCAGCAAATAATCCTATCAATACTTGCATTTTTAGCGGCGATGATCAGTTCTTCTAATTCCGGAATCTCTTCTTCAAAAACAATTGTATTAATTGTAAGGTAGGTTTTTACATTATTCTCTTTGCAAAACTTTACTACTTCCGGGAGATCATCAACCGAAAAGTTGGCAGCTTTAGCGCGCATATTAAGTTTATCAACACCAAAGTAAACTGCGTTAGCACCGGCTTGTACAGCGGTTCTCAGCATTGTCCAATCACCGGCAGGAGCCATTAACTCGGGGTGGTTGGAAGTTGGAAGTAGGGGGTTGGTTTTATTTTTGCTAATTTTATTTTGACTTTTGTTTCTTTGAGTTTTCATTAAGATAATTTATATAGGAACTAACTTTAGGAAGTAATACTTCAATAATGTCATTTATTTCCTTGAATTCCTGATTTGATATTAATTTCCTTCGATAAGATTTATTTGTCCAATGTCTTGTTTCAAATAAAGATCCTCTTGAGATTTTCGCAAATCCAGATCGATCTGCAAAACTTCCTTTACCATAGCCTTCAGAAATATTTGCCCCTATGCTATCGCTTGCATTAATATATTGAACACCTACTGTTTTCCCAGCGAAAGAATCCCATTTAATAACAATGTTCCAAATTATATCACTCAACTTCTCAGCTAACTGATATATTTCTAATTCCTCAAATTTAGAAGTCGTCATCTATAATTTTTAATACTAAAACATTCTTCCAGTATCCACCATAAAAACAACCAGCTCCCTACTTCCAACACCCTAACTTTTTTCTTCCCAGACTTGAGCAATCTCAACAATTACTTTTACAGCCATTTCCATGTCCTGCACAGCAACCCACTCAAGCTGTGAGTGAAAGCTATGTTCACCAGCAAATATGTTGGGAGTTGGCAGACCCATAAAAGCTAACCTGCTGCCATCGGTACCGCCGCGGATAGGATGAGTTATTAATTCAATATCAAGATTTTTCATCGCTTCAAATGCATATTCATAAACCTGCGGATGATTATCAAGCACTTCTTTCATATTGCGGTATTGTTCAATCACTTCAAATTCTAATTTAGCACCCGGAAATTTTGCAATTGTTTCTTCAGCAAATTTCTTAAGAAGATTCTCAAATTTTTCCAGGTTGGAAGTTTCGAAATCGCGGATGATAAATTTTAAAGATGTTTTTTCTTCATTGCCATTTATTGAAACAGGATGAAAATATCCTTCTCTTCTTTCAGTTGTTTCCGGAGAAAGTTTATCATTTGGTAAGCTGTTAATAAAATCAGCAGCAACTTTCATAGAATTTATCATAATCCCCTTAGCATAACCGGGATGAATATTTTTTCCAACAAAGTTAATGTTAACTGCATCGGCACTAAAAGTTTCAGTTTCAACTTCGCCCCTGCTGGAACCATCTATAGTGTAAGCATACTTAGCACCAAGTTTATCAAGATCAATTTTTTCAGTTCCTCTACCCGTTTCTTCATCAGGCGTAAAACATATTTTAATTGATCCATGCTTTACTTCCGGATGTGCAAGAAGATAGGCAACAGCATCGATTATCTCTGCAACACCTGCCTTATTATCTGCACCAAGTAATGTTGTTCCGTCAGTTGTGATGATATCAAAACCGATCATATTTTTGAGATCAGGGTTTTCACTCTCCTTAATAATCCAGCCACCGTTTTCCAGCTTAATGTCGCCACCCTGGTAATTTTTTCTGATGACAGGATTTACATCTTTACCGGTAACTGCGGGAGATGTATCTACGTGAGAAATAAAGGCAATCGGGTCAACTTCTTTATCAGTATTGGAAGGAAGGGTTGCCATAACATAACCCCACTCATCCATGTGAGCATCTTCCAATCCCATCTCTTTCAGTTCATTTGCAAGATCCTGCGAAAGTATTTTTTGTTTCTCTGTACTTGGAAAGCTTTCCGACTCCTCATCCGATTGAGTATCGTATTTAACATATTTTAGGAATCTATCTACACAAGTAAATTGATAATTATCATCAAACATTTATTCCTCCGGGAATTTGTAATAAGAAAATTTTTATTTATCTACTCTAATAATTTCTACTCTCCTGTTTTTTGCTCTTCCTTCAGGAGCTTTATTATCGGCAATTGGCTCTATGCTGCCAAGTCCAATAACAGTAAACCTGCCCTTGGGTATTCCCCTTGAAACAAAATAGTTCAAAACAGACTCGGCTCTCATTTGAGACATTTGAATATTACCTTCCTTCGAGCCAACGTTATCGGTATGTCCTTCAATTCTCCACCTTGACATAGGATACTTTTTCATCTCTTCAAGAATTTTATCAAGCTGAGGGAAAGCATCCGGTTTCAGTTCAGCGCTGTTAAATTCAAATGAAGTTTCAGCGCCGAGTGTTACTTCTTCAATTGGACCTGTTTCTTCAATTATCGGCTCAGGTATTATTACCGGCGTGAGTTCGCAGCCATACTCATCTACCTGCATTCCGGGCATTGTTCCCGGGCATTGGTCTAAATGATCAGGAACTCCATCAAGATCTGAATCAACCGGGCAACCGTTTTTATCAACATCAACATCATAAGGAGTACCAGGACACTTATCAAAGTAATCGGGTACACCGTCTGCATCCATATCGAACGGACAGCCGTAATCATCAACCGAAATACCTCGCTGAGTACCCGGGCAAAGATCCATATAATCAGGCACACCGTCCTCATCTGAATCTAACGCGCAACCCTTTGAATTTACTTTTGCTCCTTTTGGAGTTTCGGGGCAGTCATCTATATAATCTGCAACACCATCTTTATCAGTATCCAGCGGGCAACCAAACTCGTCCACTTTAATTCCTGCCGGAGTGTTAGGGCATCTGTCATCCGAATCGATTACGCCGTCACCGTCTATATCATATTCTGTTAAGAAAGAATATGAAATGCCTCCCATAATTGTAAAGAACATATCTTTGCTTGTTCCACCTGCCTTATCATCAAGCCAATCGTTTGGCGACATCTGTACACCGCCATTTAGATTAAGAGAGAGATTTTCTGTAACGGGAAATTTTATTCCAAGCTCTGCATTGTAGTTCATTTCATTCCTGCTGTAAATCCCTGCTTCGTTATTAGGAAGCCGCACACCTCCTTCACCTTTCGGATCGAAGTGAAGACTTGAGATACCGGCAAATAAATATGGGAAAAGTTCATCGTTAATACTTAACATAAAAATTACACCAATACCCAG
>JAZGGS010000327.1:0-25647 GCA_036480595.1 Ignavibacteriaceae bacterium | reverse complement strand
GCCTGTGAACCATCAACATTATTCCAAACAACCGAACGATTATTCCCTATCATTCTATCTGCACCATCTTCAAAAGCAAATTTATGGTTATCAGGTGCTGTAGCTTTTAAAAATTCAAAGCTGCCATGACAATAAACATCTGAACAGGTTGCATTTGAAAAATTATAGCCCGCATTTGCTCCGCCATCATATATTGCAAGGTTTCCAAAAATAACTTCTGCCGGATGTGGATCATCGACAGCATGACCGGGATCAAAATAATCCTGGGGAACATTGTGACAGGTTGAACAGAGTATCTGGCTGCCTAACTGGTTATCATACAAATGCTTTACATGAGCACCAACACCAGGCGAAGTCGTTAGAGTATCTTTATTCAGATCCCTTGGTGGAGCAATTCTATTTAAATCATTAAAATCTCCATGGCATGTATTGCAGGCTTCGGGTCCGCCGGTATTAGTGTGGCAGTTCAAACAACTGGCTTCAGCAATCCCACCATTATAATCTGAAGCGTGGCATTGCTGGCAGGAAAGCAGATCCCAACCGTTTAACCTAACAAGGTTACCATGAAAGTTCTTCGAATCCGGATTGGTAATTCCCTCTTTATGAATTGTTACCGCAGGTGCCAAAGGGATATCGGTATGCAGCTTGCTGCAGCCCATTGCAATTAAAATAATTATAGCAACAGATAATGTCTTAAATGCAGTTTTTAAATTATTTTTAATTTTGATTTTAAGCATTATAAACCGTGACAATAATTACAAAACCCATCAGTTGGTTGTGAATCCGGTGATGCACTGGTATGGCAGTTATAGCAGATAGAACCATAATTGTTATGCCAATCACCTTCTTCATTTCGCATAAAATTAGATGCATGTGTTTTAGGATTAGTATTTTTTATTCCATCACTATCAAGATGACAAAAAACACAAGTTGGATCAGCACCCTGAACATCATGACAGGATGCACAACTTTCAAGATCTCTTTTAGCCAGGATGGCATGCTCTCCACCGCCGCTTCCAATTCCGATAGTTTTAAAGTTTGGAAGTAAGTGTGACGCAGGAATAATTCCACCTAAAGCAAAATCGTTATTTTCAGATTGATGACAGTTAGCACAAAAACTTTCTATTTGGTGACATGTCTGGCATTCAATTGTTCTGCCTTTAGCATCAATGCCATGATAATACCTGTAATTAAGATCGTTATGAACTTTGGTAATTATTTGCTGCTTCGTTCCATCAGTTGTATTACTTGGCATGTAGGGCTGATAAAAATCATCGGCACTATTTATTTCTGTAATCACATTTGTGGCAACATGGCATTCCTGGCATGTTACATTATTGTGGCACATTATACAGTTTGCATCATTTTCCCAAGCCATATATTTATGTGTTCTGGTAAATTCCACATTTCTATGGTTCTGCGGAAGCAGATCTAAAGTTGAAATATGACACGATTCACAAGCATTGGAAGCTATCTTGTTCTCATTATGGCAGCCGGCACAAGTTTCCATTGGTGGAAGAAGATTTGCACTTTCAAAACTGTAATCAACTTCATCCAAGCCTTTATGACAATCTTCACAATCCATTTCATTATTTAAATGAAACTGATGATTGAAAATTAAGCTGGATTCAGTTTGAATTAAAGCTTCATAGTTATCATCAATATGACAAGTTGCACATTCTTCATCATCATCAACATCGTGGCAAGCATTACAGTTTTCATGATCAGGCAGTAGTCTATCATTTAAAGATGTACTTTCTAAAACCGCTGTATGGCAATCACCGCACTCCGCCATATCTAAATGGAATGAATGAGAAAAATTTATAACATCTTTATTAGTGCGATTTTCGTCATCCGATTCCTTACTGAAAAATGCAAGAAAAATTATTGAAACCGCTGCGAGGAGTATGTAAATATTTTTTAATCTCATATTATATATCGAGATTTGAGTTAAACCAGAAATTCAATTTAAGAAACAAGCGCCAATCATTCTTATAAATTTTGTTGTTCATGTATTGTCCCTGGAAATCTAACGATACGGTTCTCCAGGGTCGTAAATTAAATCCTGCCATAAATGTTGTTAATTCATTTCGTGGTGAAGATACTGACTGCTTATAGCGGGTAAATGAAAAACCAAATGAAGGTGTTACTAAACCTTCCAACGTTGTAAAAGCAGTGTACAAAGAAATTGCATCCATTTCACCTGCATAACCAAAGCTTTTTCTACCGGTTAAAGTACCATATTGAGATGACAAACCGAGTGTGAGCCGTTGAGAAGTTTCCTCTTTGTAAGAAACATTTGCAAACTTACCTATTACCGTGTAGGTATTTTCAATCCGGTAATCCACACCACCTTCTATCTCCCAGGTGTTTCCATAATCGAATACAGAAAAAATAGAGTTATATCTTATCCTGGGCTCCCTGTAATTATAGTACAAAGTAATTCCAAGGTTATTAACTTCTTCGTACCTGCCGCTTAGTTCCAGTTTAGAAGTTTTTTCAAAATTGATATCATAATCATACCGTGTATCAATTCTATATTTGTCCTGCTTAGCATAAGAAACTTCGGCAGTAACAAACTGGTATTGCCGTGAGTTATTCTCAATCTCTTTTTTTATCGGGTTAAGATTGGCATCTAACCTGTTAGCACGATAAGAAATGTTTCTGAAATTTTTATTTATGTACTTAAGAGCAATTCTTAAATCCTGAAGAGCATAAATTGTAAACTCACCACCAAGAACATAATCATCTTTCCAGCTATCGGTTAATTTAAGTTCTTGATATGCCGGAACATTACCACCGTAATATACTTTAAATTTATAATCTTCGTAATTTAATCCAAGAGTTGCACCATCGAACACACCGCCGGCAATGCTGTTAAAGAGTGGCTGCCTGCCCAATTTGAAGGAGATTAAGTCCCAGATATTCCTTACATCAAGATAAAGATTATAAAACCGAAGCCGTGGATTATCAACAAGCCTTTCTGCTATTTCCCCCTCCAGGTTTAAATTAGTACGAAGCCATACGTTCTGCTTACCGAAATTAAGTGAAAGCATCTGAAATGTTCGTGCATAGGTGTTAGAACTACCGGCCGAATCAAATCGCTCAAAAGTATAAAGAGAGCTGGAGAAACGACCGTTAATATTCTGAGAATAAACAACAGTAGATAACCCAAACAACAGCGTAAAAAGCAGAAGTTTTTTCATAGGTTAGTTTTATTCATTACTTCAAAATACTATAATAATATTTTATTCACTACCAGGCATCGTATGTTTTATCTTTTCCCAGTAATCTTCAAAAACAAAATCAACGTAAGTGGGGCTTTCTGCATTATGACAATTTATACATAAGTCTTCACCCGGATTTTCATAAACAAGCAAACCTTTCGCAACAGCTTTTTCTCTCTCCTTCATAATACTTTTCTTTTTGTAACCAGAACCCGGCCCGTGGCAAGCTTCGCACTGAACTCCATCCTCAACTTTAAATTTCTTGCCTAGCAAAGAAGCATCTAAATTATATCCAACAGCGTGGCACTTTATGCAATCCTCAGTTTCAATTGCTTTTGTATCGTAACCTTTTTCTTTGGCTATTTTATCTGCCTCTTCAGTTTTCAGGGTTTCATATGCACCGGCATGTTTACTTCCTTGCCAGATCTTTAATTGCTCACCCTGCTTTTCTGTTTTATGGCACATTCCACAAGTTTTTACACCTTCATATGAATGTCCATTCTGGGCAAGAGCAGGAAATATTGTAAATAGCAGGAATGAAATTACTAATAATGCTTTGGAGTACATAACAATCTCTCCTAATGTTGATTAATATTAGCTCTTCTAAAATAAGTATATCTTTTGTAAAAATAAAAATTAATAATTACTATTCTTTTAAAATAAAATTATACATTTATCAAATTTTGATAGCGCCTAAATCCAACCAAATAAAAGTACATCAAATAACTGGTTAAAAAGTGATATTTTATTGTTTTATATTATTAAGCTATTTTTTTTATTTTACACCTTTCGTTTTAGAACTTAAAGATTAAAGGTAATTTATGCAAAAAGGATATTATAGCTTTCTGATAATAGCGTTCTGTTCCGTAGTAAGTTTTGGTCAAACTGAAGAAGTACATATCTGGAAAGTACTCAATTTAGATTCCGGCGAGAAGATATGGTACGATGCTTCCGGATTGGACACTATTAAGGGAGACAGATTTGATATCTGGATTTTGGAAGTACACCGCCCCCCAAAAACTTTTGAAGGATTTGAGGGCGAGGCTTTCAGGTCGAAAACACTTTTTGGAATAAATCTTACTACAGTTAAATATGGCATTTTGAAAGTCCGCTATTATAATATTATGAATAAAGAAATTTACAGCTACGATTACAATAATCCGCCACCGGATGAAAGTATTAAGTACACTTACCCTGTAACAGAAAACTCATTTATTCATTTGCTTATACGCGAATTATATGGAAAAGAAGGAGATAGTAACAATTAATGCAGAAACGTAATTACGAAAAATATGTGGTGGTAAAAGGATCAAAAATTCATGGTTCCGGAATTTTTGCATCAGAAAACATTCCTAGAAATAAAGTTATTATGAAAATAGATGGCGATGTTATCTCTGGCAAAGAGTGTGAAAGACGGGAAGAAGAAGAGAATAATGTGTACATCTTTTGGAACGGTGATGATTGTTACATTGATACATTTCATACTAAGAAAATAAAATATATTAACCATAATTGTGATTATAACTGTGAAGTTGAAGAGGATGAAAACGGAGGATTGGTTTTAGTAGCTGATATGAAAATTAAAGCCGGAGATGAATTAACAATAGATTACGGTTATGAAGATATTTATGATGATTGTTCCTGCTATGCATGTTCTACTTAAAAAATAAAACCTAAAATTAAAATGCCCGTAAAAAAATGCGGGCATTTCTATATCGTAACTCTACAGCCAGGTTTACTTCATCTCAGCAATCTCTTTTAAGATACCTTTCAATAGCAAGTAAAACTTTTCTACAGTTTCTATATTAATTTTTTCATCAGGTGAATGTGCACCCTGGATTGTTGGACCAAAAGAGATCATATCCAAACCGGGATTTTTACCTTCCAATATTCCACATTCTAAACCAGCGTGTATTGCTTTTATCTTAGCTTCCTTGTTAAATAACTTTCGGAAAGCATTTTTAGATATTTTAAGTATTTCCGAATCCATATTTGGTTTCCAGCCGGGATAACCATCGCCAGCTTTAACATCGCTTCCGGCTAACCTGAAAATTGCTGCAACATTTTCCGAAATAAAATCTTTTGCACTTTCTATGGAACTGCGCTGGCTTGTGCCTATTCTAATATTGTCATCTATAACTTTTACTGTTGCCAGGTTTGTAGAAGTTTCAACTAATCCTTCTAAATCAGCACTCATTGCTATCACGCCGTGAGGAAGAGCAAGTAAAGTATCTACTATTCGGTTTTTTAGAGCACTTGTATAAACAACATCCGCCGTTAAACCGGATTTTTTCAATTCTATTTTCACACCGCGGTCGGGAGTTTTGAATTCGTTAAAAACTTTTTCCTGTAACTCTTCAATTAATTTTTCTGCATTAGTTGCACCATCAGCAGTTAGAAATATTATTGCTTCAGCTTCACGAGGTATAGCATTTCTTAAGCTTCCGCCATCAAGAGTTGCTAAAGAATAACCGACTTCATTTAGTTGATTTAAAGCTCTTGCCAGAATTTTAATGGCATTTCCTCGGCCTGCCTGAATATCTAATCCTGAATGTCCACCTTTCAAACCTGTAACAAGAAGTTCGTATGCAGTTGTTTCTTTAGGAACCGGCTTTGATTCAATCTTCATTGTTGCAACAGTATCAATTCCACCGGCACAACCAACATAAAAAGCGCCGTCTTCCTCGGAATCCATATTCAACATAATCTTTCCCGTAATAAATCCCGGTTCAAGATTATTTGCGCCGGTCAAACCGGTTTCTTCATCAACAGTAGATAAAATTTCGATGGGTCCGTGGATAACATCAGTATCGGTTATTACAGCTAAAGCTGCTGCTAATCCAATTCCATTATCTGATCCCAGCGTAGTTCCATCAGCAGTTATCCATCCATCTTCTTTTAAGAGATCAATTGGATCATTATCAAAATCGAAAATTTTATCCTTATTTTTTTCACAAACCATATCCATGTGTCCCTGCAAAACAACAGTTGGAGTATTTTCATAACCTTTAGTTGCAGATACAAAGGCAACTATGCTGCCTAATTTATCAACTTTATATTCAACCTTAAGCCGGTTTAAAAGATTTTTAAAATGTTCAATGATTTTTTCTTCCTTCTTAGAAGGTCTGGGAACCTGAGAAATTTCATAAAATCTTTCCCATAATATTTTGGGTTCAATTCCTTCAATAGCACTTTTAGGCATGATTAACTCCTGTTAAATTTTTAGCACTAACGCTGTCAACATTAATTATTATTCTAAATTTTTCTTCTATGTAAAAAACTTTAAGTACGATTTGCTAATATAGAAATATCGCCGGGCAGTAACAAAAATTTTGTTACGAGTGATGGATAAGAAAAAATTACTATGTTACAACCTGGGTATGCAAGGCAATTTCCTCAAGGATTGAAGAGACATTAAGGCAGGCGGAAAACTCACCGGTAAAAACAGTAGATCTACCTTTAACATGAACTTCAAAAGTTCGGGCGCGTGCTTCTTCAAAAGAACAATTTGTTGCTTTAATCAACTGAACAATTACTTCATCAAAGGAATGCCACTCATCATTATAAAGAATAACACGGCTTTCCAGCCCGGTGACGGTTTCTATATCTTCAATAATTTCCGGTTCGGGTATTTTTTCGGGTGTAAGTTCCATATCAAAAAAATAATAAAATAATAATACAATTTAAATAGAAATTTCTAATAACTAAATGAATTAGCAATAATTACTTAGAATTGATTTTAGTGAAGTCTGTCTTTATATTTTAATAACAAATAATGTAAATAAATGGAGGATAAATGAAAATAGCAGTTTGCGTAAGTCATGTTCCTGATACTGCTGCAAGAATAAAAGTTGGCTCTGATGAAAAAGCTATTGATCCGGCAGGGATTACATACGTTATAAATCCTTATGATGAATATGCTGTTGAGGAAGCGCTTAAATCAAAAGAAATGTTAGGTGATGACAGCGAAGTAATTGTGATTAGTTTAGGCGGCGACAAGAATAAAGAAACTATAAAAAAAGCACTTGCAATGGGTGCCGACAGCGGTGTTCTTCTTAAAGATGAAAACCCCAGGGATTCAATTGGTGTTGCAAAAGCTTTGGCTGAAGAGATTAAAGCAGTAGGAGCTGAGCTGGTCTTTTTTGGTAAACAATCTGTAGATTATGATAATTCCATTATCGGGCAGTTAACATCAGAACTATTAAATTATTCCTGCATAAGCGTTGTTGTTAAGTTTAATGTAAACGACAGCAAAATTACTGCGGAGAGAGAAATTGAGGGTGGACGGGAAGTTGTACAAACTGAACTACCTGCAATCATCACATGCCAGAAGGGATTGAATGAACCCCGATATGCCTCGCTTAAAGGCATTATGGCAGCCAAGAAAAAATCAATTGAAGAAAAACCTGCTGCAGATATTGAGCAGATGAGCGAAGTAATTAAAATGCATATGCCTCAGCCAAAACAACCTGGTAGAATTATTGGTGAAGACAGCGCTGCGGTTCAGGAATTAGTTAAATTATTAAGGGAAGAAGCAAAAGTAATTTAAGGAATAAATTTTATGGCAGCTAAAATATTAGCTATCCTTGAACAAAGAGATGGTTTCTTAAAACGTTCGGCATTCGAAACAGTTCAGCAAGCATCGCAACTAGCTAAGGATTTATCTCTTGAAGCACAAGCCGTAGTAGTTGGCGAGAATATTGAAAATTTAATTGAAATATCCAATTACGGAATCGCTAAAATAATTCATTTAAAAAATTCTGATCTTTCGAGTTACTCCTCCTCAGGTTATACTTCTGCAATTAGTGATTATGCAAAAGAAACTGATGCCGACTACCTGATCTTTTCCAACACAGCGCTTGGTAAAGATTTAGCTCCGCGGGTAAGCATTCGCTTAAGTGCCGGATGTATAATCGATTGCATAAAGCTTGATTGCTCATCCGGGGAACTAGTGGCTACACGCCCTGTTTATGCAGGCAAAGCTTTAGTTGATGTTAAATTAAACTCTGATAAAAAAGTTATTACGATCAGACCAAATGTTTTTAAAGCAGTTCCTTTAAATACCCCCTTAAATCCTGAAATAGAAGTAAAAGAAATCTCTTCACCGGATTTAAAAACTAAGGTTATTGAAGTAAAAAAATCAGAGGGTAAACTTGATGTGGCTGAAGCAGATATTATTGTTTCCGGCGGAAGAGGGATGAGGGGACCGGAGAATTTTCATCTTGTAGAAGAATTAGCTAACGTTCTTGGAGCCGCTGTAGGCGCATCCCGCGCAGTTGTAGATGCTGGATGGCGACCACATGGCGAACAGGTAGGACAAACAGGCAAAACAGTTTCACCAACTCTTTATATTGCCTGCGGAATTTCAGGTGCAATACAGCACCTTGCAGGAATGTCTTCTTCAAAATATATTGTTGCAATAAATAAAGATAAAGATGCACCTATCTTTAATGTTGCAGATTATGGAATTGCCGGCGATCTTTTTGAAGTACTACCGGCTTTAACTGAAGAAATTAAAAAGATAAAATAATATTAACAGGAAATTTTTATTGCAGAAAGTTCAATGCGAAATACTTGGTTTATCATCCAGCCCTTCTACAGGTGGTGCATATGCAATACTTTTAAAAGAGGTAAATGGTAAAAGGAGACTGCCTATTATAATCGGGGCTTTTGAAGCACAGGCAATAGCACTAGAAATTGAAGGGATAAAGCCCCCAAGACCTCTTACACACGACCTTCTTAAACAGTTAACCGATAACCTTGGTGCAACTGTATTGGAAATTAATGTTGACGAACTTAGAGAAAATACATTCTATGCTAAAATTATTCTTGAACTTGCTGGATTAACCCAGGAGATTGATGCCCGACCGAGTGACGCCATTGCACTTGCTGTAAGAGCGCAGGCACCTATTTACGTTTCAGAATCGGTTTTGGAAGCTGCTGGATTTTTACCATCGGATGAAACCGAAGCGGTTGAACTTTCCGGTCTTAATTTGGAAACTGAAAACAGTAAAAAGAAACCGCAAACAAAAGAAGCCAGGTTAGCAACGCTGCAAAGTAAATTAAGAGAAGCCATTGAAGGTGAAGAGTATGAAAGAGCTGCAAAGATAAGAGATGATATAAAAAGGTTAACAAGCGATAATTAGTTTTTTAATTGAATACTTTCTCACCTATTTTACATTCCAAACATTTTTCCTTAACACAGTAACTCCGGAATAATTCTATCATTCCCTGGTAATAAACACTTTTCTTCCTCATGTTGGTAAGATTTAATACGCCGCCAACCTGGTTTACAAGCTGGTTGCTGCTTTGTTGAGTAAAATTTATATACAAATTCCTTATACTCCTTGCAGCATCCGGTTCTGAAAAGATTTCGAAGTAAAGAGATAAAACTGGTAAGATAACATTTACAATTATCTCGTCTGCCCTTGATAATCCGATAAAATATTTTAGTTCTTCTTTTGCTATTTTATCAAAAGTAAAATGATTTTTCCAGTAACCCTCGCCTCTAACTATAATTATATTCCTAAGGTAACTTGTTACTTTTTTTATCTTATTTTCTGAGTGGGTAAGATCTATAAATTTCTTTATTAATTCATCTTCTATAATTCTCTGCAATAATCCAGAGCCGCCGGAGATGCGCACTGTTGGAAAATTCTGTGGACGAAGTTTAAAGAAGTGCCAGCTTTCAGGAGAAAAAGTTGGACCATCATACGTATCTTTAACTCCATCCCATGTTTCAACAAGCTCTCTAACATACTCAGAGGTAGCTTCATCAGAAAAGGAGAAATCGGTCGGTATTAAACCGCTTACATTAAAGAGTGAGCTTTCAATTACTTTATAAAAATTTTCTTTGTTGGAATGATTCTTCAGGAATTCAATATTAACTGCTTTGGCAAGCTTTAGCATAATGTCTTTGTTTTTAGAATAACCCAGCGCTTCAAAAATCATTTCAAAAACAAGCTGCTGCCAAATAACCTTATCATCAAAATCATTGGGTGAAAATTTCTTATTAAAAAAATCATCACCAAAATCGTATTTAACAATAGGTTCCCTTATATTCATCTCGTTCAGGTAAACCATTTCTTTCAGCCGGTCGAAAATTTTCTTCGTTTTACTTTTAAAGCGTGCTGTTCCAAGATTAAATAAAAAGTTAAGCTTTTCCTTTTCATCAACCGATGAATTTGATTCCGAACAAGGCATGTTGAATGTCCTATTATTTCTTTCATTCCGGATAGCATTTCTTAAGTGTTTCTGAAAGTTATTATCGAGAAAATCTACCAGGCAAATCGACTGTACTTTTCTGCCTTCTTTTGTAAAAACATAATTTTTATTCTTTTCATTTGAAAGGACTACATGAAGGGTAACTTTATTGTATTTGTTATCAATATAATGACCGTGGGTTTTCCAATCGGAATGCCATGTATCTATCTCTACATCTCCAATGTAGGTAATGTTACCAATTCTAATTCTTGAATTAAGAAAATCCGGACCAGCCAATTCTTTATTCTGCAAACCGGGATCAATAACTTCGATTGATTGTGAATCAGCAGTGGAAAGAGATTTTATAAATTTTTTTTCTTTCCAGATTTCGTAAAGAAATTTTTCCTGAACTTTCATAATTAAAGCTATCCAGCCATTCTTTTAGTAATAATTTAAATGCAAAAAATTAATTAACTTTCAATCGCAACTTATCTTCCAAAGGATTATTTGTAAATAGAAATAAATATACCCTAATAAAAAATGAAAGAACTACAGAAGAAATTATTTTCGAATATCATAATTTATTCCCCTTCCCGGGTATCTTTTCTTGAGGTGAATTTATATAAACAAAATTAAGAAATGAGAGCGTAAAAATCACGCAGGAAGTAAAATTATTTAAGCAAAATCTCACTTATCCGGTTATTAAGATTTTTAAGCTCGCTTGCTGCCTGCATATCGAAATCATCTCCGTTACTTTTATAAATTATTCCCCTGCTAACATTTATAAGGTAGTTTTTTCTCTCCACAGTTTTAAATGATTCGATCACATCCTGCAGACTGCCTCCCTGCGAGCCAATGCCAGGCAGAAGCACCGGCAGATCAGCAAAAAGTTTAATATTTTCTCTCAGCTCATCTGTATTTGTAGCACCGAATACAATCCCGCAATTTTTTTTCTCATTCCATTCCAACACTTTAGAAATAATTTTCTGAAAGAGAAAAATTCCATCTGAAAGCTGAAGTTTTTCGAAATCATTTGCACCAGGATTGGAAGTTAATGCCAGTATAAAATGAAGTTTTTCATCATAATCTAAAAAAGGATCTAACGAATCTTTTCCCATCAAAGGATTAAGAGTTGAGGCATCAAAACTTAAAGACTCGAAAATTGATTTTGCATACATCTTTGAGGTGTTACCAATATCACCTCTTTTAGCATCTGCAATAACTAAAATATCTTCGGGAATAAAAGAAAGAGTTTTTCCCAGGTTATTGATTCCTGCAGCGCCATCTTTTTCATAAAATGCAAAATTTATTTTATACGCTGCTGCGTTATCCCGCGTAGCTTCGATTATTGCTTTGTTAAAACTAACAACAGGATTTACATCCATTTTTATATGATCAGGAATTTTATTTATATCTGTATCCAAACCTATACAGATAAAGCTGCCTTCACTATTCTTCTTTTCCAGTTTTTGTAATGCGTTCATAAAAAGTATTTAAGTATAATTTTTTCTTGTTCTATAAATATTTGCAACAATACCCAGCATAAACATATTTACCAGCAGCGAGCTTCCTCCGTAACTTACAAACGGTAACGGGATACCAATAACAGGCATTATTCCTACTACCATCCCCAGGTTAATTGCAAAGTGAACGAAGTAAACTGAAAGGATACCGATTGCAACTAAACTAAGAAACTCATCTTTAGAAGAATAAGCAATTTTAAGAATCCTTGTAAAGAGATAAAAAAATAAACCAAGGATTATAATACTTCCAATAAACCCAAACTCTTCGCCAATAACACAGTAAACAAAATCTGTCCATTGTTCCGGTATAAACTGAAGCTGGGTTTGGTTGCCAGATAAAAATCCTTTACCTGTTAAACCACCGGAACCTATCGCCACTTTTGCCTGGATAGAGTTGTAACCCGAACCAAGGGGATCGGACATTGGATCCATGAATGCCTGGATTCTTTTTTGTTGATGCGGACTGAGGACTTTATAAACATAATCAGTAAAAAAACCGGCTGCTAGATTTAACGCAAAGATGGAACCGCTGAAGAAAATATTCTTTTTAAAGATTAACAAAACAACTATAATAATTGCCAGCGAAGCTAAAAAGTAAGCTATCCCGAACAGCGAAGCCAGGGCTACAAAGACAGGCGAAAGAACAACAAACAATCCGAATGAACTTATTCCTTTCCAAAAAATCAGTGTTATTATCATTCCAAGAAACACAATAGCTGTTCCCATATCGGGCTCCAGAAGAATTAACATAACCGGAATTAAGCCAATAGCCAGCGCAAAAAGTAAATCTTTAAGCGAATCGATGTTTATGTTACTTTTAGTTAAAAAGAGAGCCATCGAAAAAATTGTAGTTATTTTTGCAAGTTCGGATGGTTGAAATCCTAAAAACCCGATTGAAATCCAGCTTCTCGATCCGGAAACTTTTTTCCCGATTACCAAAACAACTACTAATAACAGCAGCGATAATATATAACCGGGAACTGCAGCAACTTTAAATAATTTTGTAGGAAGTGAATATGTTACAAAAAAAACTATCAGTGCAAAAACACCCAAAACAAGTTGTTTTTGGAAATTTCCCTGGGCTGCAGGATTATTGATCGTTGAGCTATAGATTGCTGCAAGCCCTGCAATAAAAAGTATGATTACCGGAAATAGCAATTCAAAATCGAATTTATCTTTTATGTGATAATCAATTCTCAATTCAGTAAGTCCCGGCTTTCAACTTGCGTTATCGATTCATCCAATTTGGATGTATTTCTCTTAAGCTTGTTAAGATAAACCTCAACAATTTTTTTAGCGATTGGGGCTGCATGTGTTCCACCAAAGCCAACATTTTCTACCACGATTGCAAATGCTATCTGTGGATCTTTGTATGGTGCAAATCCTACAAACAAAGCATGGTCTTTTCCATGCGGATTTTGTGAAGTACCGGTTTTTCCGCAAATCTCAAAATCTTCTGAACGAATATGAGTTGCAGTACCTTTGCCATTTACAACTAAAAACATTCCTTCTTTAACAAAATCAAAATACTTTTTTTCTATATCTACATTTCTCTCTTTAAATTTATATCTAACCAGCTTATTTGTTGTTTCATCAAAATAACCTTTTACAAGATGAGGTTCGAAAGTTTTGCCGTTATTTGCTAACAATGCTGCGTATAGTGCAAGCTGTATGGGTGTAACACTTACTTCGCCCTGCCCTATTCCTAAACTTGCCATAATGCTGCGGGGCCACTTCTCACCGTAAATTCTTTCATAATATTTTTCATCGGGAATAAGTCCTTTACTTTCTTCACCAATATCTATATTCGTTTTATTATTAAAGCCAAACATCTCTGCATATTGTTTCCAGGGTTCCAATCCTATTTTATAAATCAACTGGTAAAAAAATGTATTGCACGATTTTTCAATCGCTTTAATAACATTAACTCTTCCGTGAGAACCGTGGCATCTAAAGAATCTTCCGTAAGTAATTCCGCCGCCGCAAAAAAATGTTGTTGAAGGAGTTATCGAACCAAGAGCTAAAGCTGTGATAGCTTCAAGCACTTTAAAAGTTGAACCGGGGGGCTTAACAGACATAGTAGCCCTGTTAAATAGAGGTTTTTCCGGATCGTTGTAAAGTTGAGATAAAAAATCTTTTGATGTTAAATAAGAAAACTGGTTAAGGTCATAATCAGGAGCGCTAAGGAGCGCAAGAATTTCGCCGGTAGATGGTTCAATAGCAACCAATGCACCTCTCTTTCCTTTAAATTCTTCTTCGGCAACTCTTTGCACATCGGCGTCTATTGTTAAAACAAGATCTTGCCCCTTTAGTGGGGGATGATCATTATCACCTTTTTTATAGCTGCCGATTTTTTTCCTTTTAGAATCTACAAGTATGAAACGGTTCCCTTTTATTCCCCGTAAATTTTTCTCATAAGTTTTTTCAATTCCGTTGCATCCAACATTATCTCCCTGCCGGTAATGTTCCTTTTCAGTTTCTAATTGCTTTGCAGAAATTTCTTTAATATAACCGAACATATGTGAACCGCTTACACCGGCAGGATAATTCCGATGCATTTCAATTATGTAATCAACACCGGGTAAATTTTCAGAATTTTCTTCAATCCATGCAACAACATTAAAATCAATTCCCTTCTTAATTTTAACAGGAAGGTATTTTGAAAAGTGCTTGTTCTTATCAAGAACCTCGGATATAAAGCCGGAGTCGGCATCAATAACTTTTTCCAGTAAGTTATTAAGTTTTTTATCGTAATCGGAAGGGATGATACGAAGAATATAAGCAGGACTGTTACCAACAAGCACTTCCATATTCCGGTCATAAAAAATCCCCCGCAAAGGAGAAACAACAACCTGTTTAATGCTGTTATCAGAAGACTTCAACTCATAGGATTCACTGTTTAAGATCTGCATTTCGAATAATCGGAATCCTACTACAGCCACACTTATTAAGATTGTTAAATAAATAATTGTTCTACGCTGCGGTGAAGCAAAGCTTTCTGATTTCAATTAAAACTCCTCCGGTAAGGAAAGACAATAATAATTGCACTTACAACACAAGTGTACAACGCCGGCAATAATGCCTGGTCGAAAAAGAGTTTGAAGATGTTAGTATTAAAATCCACTGCAGAGAAGAAAGAGAAGATAACCGAATCGATAACAGCGCACAATAGAACGATAAATGTAAATGCATAAGTGTTTAGGAATTTTTCCCTGCGTGTTTCTGCAGAATAATAACCTGCAACAAATCCAGCTACAGTTTTCGAAAGCATCATACTCCCCAATAAACTACCTGTAATCAGGTCGAAAAGAAAGCCATATATAGCGCCTAAAACAGTTCCGTAAACCTGCCCGTAAGAAATGGAATAATATACAAGGAGAATAAGGATCAGGTCAGGAATAATTCCATTAATAGATATTAAAGAAATTACAGTTATTTGGAAAAGTAAAACCGGGAAGAAGAATATTATAGGCACTACTTGATTGAAACGCATTTTATCACTTATTATAGAGGTTCAATTCTAGATTTTCTTTTTGTATACTTTGTACAATTCCCAGCACGAACACATTTTCGATATTTAGGAGATTAGCGAATGGTTTTACTTTAACGCGGCTGAAAATTTCAGTTTCAACATTGCGCATTTCTGCCACTATTCCTACCGGAATTGGCACAGGCACCAGGTAACTTGCTTCGGAAGTTATGATTCTGTCACCCGGTTTAAAATCATAAGTTTCTGGTACGTTAATAATTGCAAGCTCCTCGCCATCCCACCGCATAATACCATGAATTCTGCTTCGTTCATTTTTTACAGTTAATTTAAGATCAACATTTTCTAAAGTGCGCACAATTGCAAAATCTTCAGAAATCGAATGAACTATTCCAACTATTCCCTGGTCGTTAATAACCGGCATACCAGGTTTAACGCTGTCTTTGCTTCCCACATTTAATGTAAATGTGTTATTGGTTCTCGATAAGGATTTTGAAACTATAGTTGCCGGAATTAAAGGATAAGCAGAAGTATCTTTGAAACCCACCAATCCTCTTAACTCTTCATTTAATATTCCGTACTCACGAAGTTTACTTATCCGCAACATTAATTGGGAATTTACCCTGCGCAGTTCTTCATTTTCGGATTTAATATTAGAAGTGTTGAACAGATCGGAAACAATTGAAGTAACAACAGCAAAGCTTCCAAAAGCTATAGCTCTTACTTTTTGCACTTCCTGGCTTTTATTCTGAGAAAGGATAAAAAGACTGGTTATTACAAGAAGGATAAGTACAAAATATTCTTTAAAATTTTCCCATATCTTAGAAAAAAATTTTATCATTAATACCTTCTGTTACGAATAAGAACTTTTGAATATTCATTCAAATTATCAATTATAGTTCCCGCTCCTCTAACAACTGCAGTAAGTGGATCTTCTGCAATATGCACCGGAAGATTTGTTTCCATCCTTATCCTTTCATCCAATCCTTTTAACAAAGCACCGCCACCGGTTAGCATAACGCCCCTGTCTAGAATATCTGCAGAAAGCTCAGGCGGAGTTCGCTCCAGAGTTTGTCTTACAGTATCAACTATCTGAACAATCGATTCATTAAGTGCTTCTCTAATCTCTACAGAACTTACTTCGGTTGTTTTAGGAATTCCGCCAACAAGATCTCTTCCCTTTACCTGTATTGTGATCTCTTCTTTAAGAGGAACAGCAGATCCAACCTCGCACTTAATAGCTTCGGCAGTTCTTTCGCCTATAAGTATGTTATGGTTTCGTTTAAAGAATTGCATAATTGCATAATCCATTTCATCACCGGCAATGCGGATCGATTCTTCGTTAACAATACCAGATAAAGCAATAACTGCAATTTCTGTGGTCCCGCCGCCTATATCAATTACCATATTACCAACAGCAGCGGCAACATCAATTCCAATTCCTATAGCGCCAGCCATCGGTTCCGCAATAAGGTGAACTTCTTTGGCACCGGCATGTTCTGCACTATCTCTAACAGCTCTCTTCTCTACTTCGGTAACACCACTTGGGACAGCTACAACAACTCTCCTGCTGCTTAGTGCCCCAACTTTTACTCTTTTAATAAATGCTCTTATCATCCCTTCGGCAATTTCAAAATCTGCAATCACACCGTCACGCATAGGACGGGTAACTCTAATCTCTTTATGTTCCCTGCCCTGCATTTCTTTGGCTTTATTACCAAGAGCAATTATTCTTTTTGAATTTTTATCAAAAGCAACAATCGAAGGTTCATTAAGCACAACACCTTTACCTTTAACGTAAATAAGTGTATTAGCAGTTCCAAGATCAATTGCAATGTCTGTAGAAAAGAAATCGAAGAAACCCATTTTACCTCTTAATGTTTAAAGTGTCTTATACCGGTAAATACCATTGAGATATTATTTTCATTTGCAGCATCAATAACTTCCTGGTCACGCACCGAACCACCGGGTTGTATTACTGATGTTGCACCGCAATTTATAATTTCTATCAAGCCGTCAGCAAAAGGAAAAAAAGCATCGGAAGCAGCAACAGAACCTTTTAAATCCAGCCCGTGCTCTTCAGCTTTCATTTTTGCAATCTTCACAGAATCGAGCCGTGACATCTGCCCGGCGCCAACACCTAGTGCAGTTTTATTTTTTGCAAAAACAATTGCATTCGATTTTGTATTTTTAACAATTTTCCATGCAAATTTCAAATCTTTCAGCTCTTTTATAGAAGGTTTTTTTTCAGTAACAATTTCTAGATTATCGGTGATTAAATCAACCCTGTCGCTATCCTGTTTTATTACACCGCCGGGAATATTCCTGAAGCTTGCACTTTTTTCTGTAACCGGTTTCAATTGTTTTACCAGCCGCCTGTTTTTTTTCTTCCTTAAAAGAGATAAAGCTCCATCGGTAAAATCCGGCGCACAAATCACTTCTAAGAATATTTTATTAAGTACTTCGGCAATTTCTTCATCAACTTTACCTGAGAATGCGACAATACCACCAAATGCAGAAACAGGATCGCATTTAAGTGCTTTAATATAAGCTTCCATTAAGTTGCTACCAATTGCTGCTCCAGCAGGATTGTTATGTTTTATAATTGCGCAGGAATTTTCACCAAGCTCTTCAACCATTTCTACAGATGAAACCAGATCTAAAATATTATTATAGGAAAGTTCTTTACCATGCATTGCTTCAAAATAATTATTGAACTCACCGTAAATCTCAGCTTTCTGATGAGGATTTTCGCCGTATCTTAAGGATTTATCAAAAGGATAATTTATCCTTATATGTGTTGAAGTGATTGAATAAAAATCTTCCAGGTAATTTGCAATATAAGTATCGTACTCTGCTGTATGAGAAAAAGCTGCCACACCTAAGTTTTTTCTGGTTTCAGCAGATATCTCCCCGCTCTGTAATTCTTTTAGAAAAATCTCGTATTGCGAAGGATTGGTAAGAATGGAAACATATTTATGATTTTTAGCAGCAGCTCTAATTAAGCTAGGTCCGCCAATATCAATATTTTCAATTACCTGTTCTTCAGTGACATCATGATTATCAGTAGCTTTTTTAAAAGGATAAAGATTAACACAAACAATATCAATCGGCTCTATTGAGTTTTCACTTGCTTCTTTAATATCGTTATCATTACCGCGGCGCATTAAAATTCCGCCGGTTATTTTTGGATGAAGAGTTTTAACCCGTCCATCAAATATTTCGGGGAAACCGGTTATATCCGAAATCTCTGTTACTTTAATTCCGGAGGAAGAAAGTTTTTTTGCAGTATTACCGGTTGCCATAATTGTATAATCTCTAGCAACCAGACCTTGTGCAAGTTCAATAAGATTAGTTTTATCTGAAACACTTAGTAAAGCAAATTTTCTCAATTACAAATCCCATAGGGTAAAACAAAAAACTGTTTAACTTAATACTTTTATTCTGCCGTTTTCTATCGTCACTTTTTTAAGCGCTAACTTTTCTATAACATAGGGCAACAAGCTATGTTCAACTTTAAGTACCCGTTCAGCAATATCCGCGGGTGAATTAACATCAGAAATATCAACAGAGCGCTGCGCAATTATCTTTCCAGTGTCGTAAGTTTCATCAACAAAATGAACAGTTGCACCCGATACCTGTGCCGAAGAATTAAATACTGCTTTGTGAACATTTGCACCATACATTCCTGATCCACCAAAGGAAGGAAGAAGAGCAGGATGGATATTTATTATTCTGAACTCAAAGAAACTAACAACATCTCCGGGAATCAATTTTAAATAACCAGCAAGGACAATTAATTCAATTTCAAGAGAAACTAAAAGGTCTTTAAGTTTTTTGTTGTTGATAAAGCCATCGCTTTTCCCAATACAATAAGTTGGGATGGAAAATTGTTTTGCTATTTCGAAAGCAGGGCACTTGGCTTTATCACTGAAAACAGCTTTAACTTCAGCAAGGTGTCTTAGTTTTGGGGAATCTAGAATTGCTTTTAGATTTGAACCCCGACCCGAAACAAAAACAGCGACAACCAAAATATTATCTATTATAATTAATTATGCAAAGCTACTTAATCAACTAAAAATAATCAATAATATTCTGATCAAAACTAAAGGGAACACCACACTTTAAGGTTGGAATTGATATGAGAACGAATAGATCAGATTTCTAAGTTGGTTCTGGAAATGAAAATCGTTAAAATTATTAGCATAAACAAGGAACAACTGAGTGTCTAAAATGCTGCCCAATTCTTTACATGTGCGCGCCGCATAATAGCAGGCAAATGCTCGTACCCACTTTTCGGCAAACTCATTTTCAATTAATGAAACCGCAATCTCCTGCGATTCCCGGTGCTCTCCAAGGTAATACTTTGCATCACTCATGTAAAAACTGATAAATGCCCGGATAGTATCAGAAACTGAACTGAAAGATAAACTATCAAGCGAATCCAATGCTTCTTTGTACGAGCCGGCATCCAAAAGATTTTTAATTACCACTAATTTCAGTTCGGAAGAATCAGGCGGATTTTCCAAGTATCTTTCTCCCATGTCCAACGCGTAAATGTCTTCATCCAGATCCATATTTCCTTCACCGGCAAGAAGGTAATACTCTGCTGCCCTATCCGGGAGACCAGTTAACTGGTAACATAATCCCAGCTTTAATGCTGCTATTCCTTTAAAATGATTGTCTGTTGTAGAATCTAAAAACCGGTGGTAAAATGTTGTTGCAGAATCAAAATCATTTATTGCAAAGAAAATATTACCAAGAAAAAGATTTGCAAAGGTTTTAATCTGTTTAAAAGATGAATCTTCGGATGCAGTAATTCCGAATAATATTTTTTCAGCTTTTTTTAGTTTCTTTTCCTTTATCAATAGCGAAGCAGCCGTCGATTTGAACAGAAGATTTCCAGGATATGTTTTAACCAGCTTATCAAGATAGGAATGAGCTCCAGTGAAATCTCGCAAAAATTCCGCTCTTAACTGTGAAAGGTAAAATTGCGCTTCAACAGCAGAAAATTTGCCTTTATCAGCCGCAAGAGTAAGATACTCCATTCCCTTCTTTCTATCGCCAGAAATTCCAGTAAGATCCAAAGCCCACCTCCAGGCAGATGGGGTTTGTGAAACTGCAAAGTTAAAGAGTCCTAATCCAAAGTAGGCATCAGCGTATAAGCTATCCAGTGCAACAGTTTTATTTAGGTATGAATAAGATTCCTTGGTTGCCCATAGTGCGTTCAGGTATTCTTCTGCACGGGCAAATGCCAATGCCCTGTAAGAGTAAGCAGATCCTAAAATATAAAATGGAAAAGGATCTTCCGATTCAGCAGTGATTAATTCTTTGCTTTTATTAATAGCAGAATCGGAATATAAAAGAAAATTATCAAGATATGCATTCTCCTTGTTATCAAGGTAATACCACAAATAAGCTATTGATTGAAAATGATAACCTGCAGGGTTTGTGCTATCTGCATCAATAATTTCCCTGAAAATCTTCTGGCTTTTATCAAATTTAAAATTATAGAGAAAGTTTAATCCTTTTGTAACTTTTTTATCAAGATTAGGTTGTGCGCTTGCAAAAAAAGAAAACGATAAAGTAAAAAGAATTACAAATATCATCCACCTGTAAAAGAAAAGCTTTTCTAACCTGTTGTTTATTTCCGGGTACATTTAAAATATCTGGTTATAGTTTACAATATTAGAAGAAGCATAAAATAAAAAGCTCAGTTCTTCACCTTTGAATTGGAGTGAACTAGTGCAGCTTTAACAAACTCTCTGAACAAAGGATGCGCACTAGTTGCACGCGATTTCAATTCCGGGTGGAACTGGCATGCAACAAACCATGGATGATCCGCTATTTCAACCATTTCAACCAGCTCTCTATCTGGTGATAAACCACTTAATACCATACCGTTATCCATCAGCATTCTTCTAAATTTATTATTTACTTCGTAGCGATGCCTGTGTCGTTCGGAGATATGATTTACTTTATATGCTTCTTCGGCTTTGGTGTTTTCCTGGATAATACACGGATACGCACCAAGGCGCATTGTTGCGCCCATATCTTTAATGTCTTTCTGGCCGGGCATTAAATCGATAACATTGTATTTAGTCTTCTTAAATTCGGAACTGTTTGCTCTTTTTATTCCGCTTACGTTCCTCGCAAATTCAACCACAGCACATTGCAGACCGAGGCAAATACCAAAAAACGGCAGATTATTTTCGCGCGCATATTTTACTGCGTTAATTTTCCCTTCAATTCCCCTTTCGCCAAATCCGCCAGGGACCAGAAGCCCGGATACCCCTTCCAGCAGGGCTTTTGCAGCTTCTTCATCCTCGCAGTCTTCTGCATTTATCGGTTTGATTATAACCTTTGCATTATTCTCAGCACCTGCATGTACAAACGATTCCATTATACTTTTATACGCATCAAGGTGATTGATATATTTTCCGCAAACTCCAATCTCAACAGTTTTTGAAGGAGTTGTTACACCCTCAACAAAGTTTACCCATTCATCTAACTTAATTTTGCGTTCGGGTAAACGGAGTTTTTTTGTTACAAGCACATCAAGTTTTTCTTTATAAAGAACTAAAGGAACTTCATAAATTGATGAGCAATCGTAAGCAGAGATAACAGCTTTCGAATCAACATTTGTGAAAAGAGCAATTTTATCCTTCAAATCCTTTGTTAATCGTTTTTCGGATCGGCAAATTAAAACATCCGGCTGAATACCAAGTTCGAGTAAGTTTTTTACACTGTGTTGTGTTGGTTTGGTTTTAACTTCACGCGCAGAAGCGATGTATGGAACGAGAGTAACATGAATGCTCATTGAATTTGCCCTGCCAAAATCCATCATATGCTGACGAATAGCTTCTATAAAAGGCAAACTCTCTATATCACCAACTGTTCCGCCAATTTCTGTAATAATAATATCGTACTCGCCAAGTTCACTAAGCCGTACAAGCCGTTTTTTAATTTCATCAGTTATGTGTGGAATGACCTGTACAGTTGCACCTAAATAATCTCCCCTTCTCTCCTTGATGATTACCTCGTTATATACTTGCCCTGTAGTAGTGTTGTTGGCTTTGGTCATATTCACATCGAGGAATCTTTCATAATGACCAAGATCAAGATCAGATTCCGCGCCGTCATCAGTAACATAAACCTCACCATGCTGGAAAGGACTCATAGTACCGGGATCGACATTTATATAAGGATCGAATTTTTGGATTGTAACTTTAAAACCGCGCTGTTTAAGAAGTAATCCAAGGGAGGAGGCAGTAATTCCCTTCCCTAAAGAGGAAACAACACCGCCTGTAACAAATATGAACTTAACTTTTCTCCTGCTTGCCATAAATTTTTTTTGTCTTCTAATATAGAGGAAGTTTAAAATAATTCCAATTTACTGTTAAAATAGTTAGGTAAATAAATCAATTTAAATTGTATTTATAAGTCATAAAGATGATCCTTTCGTTTAAGATTTTGCCACGAATTATAAAATAGTATTTGCCAAATGTATAGTTTTTTCTTATTCTTATAGAAAAAAGGGAAAACAGTTTGAAAGAATCGATAAAACTCTCCGCCATCTTTCCTGTTAGTGCAAAAAGAATATTTGATGCTTGGCTAAACAGCGAACAACATTCTGAATTTACAGGTGAAAAAGCAAAAGTGTTACCACGAACCGGCATTAGTTTTACAGCTGGCGGTGGTTATATTTCCGGAACTAATTTATTTATACAACCTTATGGCAGGATTGTGCAATCCTGGCGCTCGAAAGATTTTCCGGCTGGCTCTCCTAATTCCAGGCTGGAACTGCTTTTTGAAAAGGTAGAAAAAGGAACCAAGTTAACATTAATACACAGCAAAATACCTGAGGGACAATTGAAGAAATATGAAAAGGGTTGGAAAGAGCACTATCTTAAACCGATGAAAAAATATTTTAAGAACTAAAATAAACTTTAGCGCAGTTAGTATTGTCTAAAGTGTTGTTATCGGCAATACTTAATTATATACTTGAAGTTCCTTATCGTTCGGCATTATATTTACCAATCTAAATTACAAAATCTAATAAGAATCTCTTTGAATAAATTTCTTCTGCCATCAATATTTTTATCTTTAATCTTCACTCTATTCTCAGGCACAATGGCGCAGGATACAACTAAGAGTCTTGCTTTCAGGAATAATAAACCGGACCGTACACGACCTTATTTTTACAGACCTGACCTTGCATATCAGATTTGGCAACAATTCAGGTTAACACGGGAAGCTAATACAGGGGATCCGCTTGCACAGCATGAACTCGGGCTCCGTTACCTGATGGGTGAGGGTATTGCAGCAGATACTGCATACGCTGTTTACTGGATCAAAAAGGCAGCCGATCAAAATCTTACATCAGCAAAATATAATTATGCAATCCTGCTAATAAACGGGATGGGAGTTGAGTGGAACCCGTTTGCGGCTTTTAAATATTTTAAAAGTGCTGCCGAAGATGGTATGGTGCAAGCGCAATATATTGTTGGTGTTCTTTACACAGACAACCTTATTTTAAAACGGGATTGGAATCAATCTTACTACTGGATAAAGAAATCTGCGGATGGTGAATATGAACCTGCTGTGGAGATTATTGTGCAGCTTGAGCCAAGGATCTCCCGCGAAGTTGTTGATTCGCTTTTAAATAGAGATCTTACAACTCACAAGGATAAAACTGAACCGGTTAGTGATCCGTCAAATACGAATCTTACTTCTTCACTCGGTTTGGTTTTTATTGATTTCGATATACTTTCGGACACCGTAATTTCTATTACCGATAGTATTTTGATTGCAGACCTTGAAGTTACCGGGATAGACAGCTTAGCAGAAATTCTTGAAATAGATAGTACGACAACGCTGCAAAGTTTAACTACTTATAATAATATTACTAAACTTAAAACCATAGCTGAATACGGAAACCCCGAAGCACAGGCAATTTTAGGTCGGCTTTACGAACAAGGAATCTACTTTAATCAAAACTTTATAATAGCAGCATCTTATTATTTCAGAGCATTAAGAAACGATTCACCAAAAGCTACTCATCTTTTATGGAAATTAACCAGCAGAGGTGAATTTCAATCGCTGCTGCAGGAGGAAGTTAACAGGAATAACATCGAAGCAAAATTTGTATGGTATGCTCTAACCTCTATAGGGTTTGATGGGAGGATAGCGATGAATGATGCACTGAATTTGCTTGAAGAATCTGCTGCAGAAAACTACCTGCCTGCCATTATGGAGTTAGGACTTAATTATTATACAGGAAGATTTATTAGCAGAGATGATATAAAGGGATTACAGTTATGGAAAAAAGCTGAACTGCTCGGCAGCAGTGAAGCCACGGTTAGAATAGCCGCATCCACTTTATTTGATTTATTTATTCCAGGTGAGAGTGAAAGAGCGTTTTCAAACCTTTTGGATGCGGCAGACAACGGTTCTCTTTTGGCGCAGGTATCGCTCGCTCTATGTTATGAAGAAGGAATAGGGATTGCAAGATCCAGGTCTGATGCAATACATTATTTACGGCTTGCAGCACAGAGGGGTAGTCAGTTCGCTTACACAGAATTGCAGCGTCTTTATGATGAGATAAGACCGGATGATCCGGAGTTTGTTATTACTAACTAAAATAGTTCATCCGATTTCTCTCCTGTTAAAAGTAAAATCTTAACTATTATATTTTTATTTTTATGTAATTATTTTTAGATGTTTCAGAATCTATTCTAATTCATAATTATGCCAAATAAAATAAATTTCAAAACTAAACTCCCCAATTGGGGTACAAGCATTTTTACTGTGATGTCTAAAATGGCTGTAGAGCATAAAGCAATTAACCTTGCACAGGGTTTTCCAGATTTTAACTGCTCCGATGAACTCTTAGAACTTGTACATCATTACCAGAAAAAGGGCTTTAACCAGTATGCTCCAACTACGGGTGTACCAAAACTGCGCAAAGCAATATCTGAAAAGATAGAAAAACTTTACAACCGGCATTATGATGTTGAAGAGGAAATTACAGTTACTGCAGGTGCAACTCAGGCGCTCTACACTTCAATAAGTTCTGTTGTAAGAACAGGCGATGAGGTAATAATTATTGAACCGGCTTACGATTCTTATGTGCCCGATGTAACATCTAACGGCGGTGTACCAGTCTATGTTCCACTTAACCGGGATGATTTTTCATACAACTGGG